>VGSX01000113.1 GCA_016874895.1 Deltaproteobacteria bacterium | reverse complement strand
TACCACCGGCGCGCCGCCCAGGTTCTTGAAAAACTGCTTGAGAAAAACCACCTTCTCCTCATCAAAGAGTTTCCGTAGCTTCGGGGCAATATCCTCCCAGGCCAGGGAGGCCAAAGCCACGAAGTCATCCCGGTCTTTGCCGGTCAATACAGTAAGATCCCAGGGCTGCAGATTAGTCCCCGACGGCGCCCACAAGGCGGCCTCCATGACCCGTTCCAAAACCTCCCGGGGCACCGGCTCGGATCGATATAATCTGTGGCTGCGGCGATTTTTAATGGCTGCATACAGGTCCATGATATTCCCTCCTTAACACGAGGTCGCGTCGTTTTCAACCGGTTAAGGCCTTTCCCGCAGCACCTGCTGCACCAGGTGCACCTGGCGCAAAAGGTCGGGCTGCAAAGCATCCAACAAGACAATCCCCAGGCCGGCCCCGGCCAGCAGACCTAAACAGGCAGCTTCCAGCTCCGGGGGATATATCCGGCGTCGGCCGCTGCGCAGGTTGGACAGGCCCGCCATAGTCCGTGCCGGTTCGCCGAAAAGGGCACCGCTGGCCAACAGACGGACGCTGTGGACTACTGCGGTGGTCTGGTAATAAACGTCCGGCCAGCTTAAGTGGGGCAGCACCGGATCATAAATCAGGCGATGTTCGGCCATACCCCCAGCCAGGGCTTCGTGCCGTAAGTGCGCCGCCAGGGTGATCTTGTCCTCCAAACCCGGCGGCGGCATGGAGCGTTCGTCCAGCAACAGCAGCACCAGATCGGTCTGAGCCGCCACGGCCAGGGGCAAAATTTCCTTGAGTTTGTTCTCCTCCAAGGTAAGGGCGTTGAGAATGGGCGGCTGGCGGCACACAGCCAGCCCGGCAGCCAGCACCCGGGGATTGGGGCTGTCCAGGATGAGGCGGGTGGTGCTGACCTCCTGCACCGCCTCCACCAGGAAGGCCATCTGGTCTACGTGCCGGGGGGCCAGATAGCCTGGATTCAGATCGATGAGATCCACCCCGGCTTGATCCAGACGACGCACCAGGTCCTGGATGGGGCCTTTCTCTAAATGCTTCAGCGCTGCGGCCAGCACCGGATTCAGGGCATTGAGATTGTCAGCTGCGACGAGCATGGCTTGCAGACCGGATCAACATCCCCGGCCGACTGAAAGTCGGGGTTCAGGGCCCACCTGTTAAAGTCGAGCTCACCAGGGCTCTCTCCTGCCCGGCCAGCCCGGCCGGCCAGTTGGCGATAATACTGGGCTTCCGCGGCCTTACCTCTCTTTTCACATCCCTGGGCATAGACCGCCGCCTTGGCGGCCAGGGTGTGCAAAACTGCTGGCCGCAGTCGAGGCGGCAATTCCGGGTCCTGGGCCAGTTTCACCAGGGCGTAGACCCGAAAACGGTCCAAGCCCCATTGCCCGGACAATTGATCGGCATGCCCTCCCCTTTTAATCACCAAAGGCTCAGATATCAATCCCACCGGCTCCCGCCAGGTTAACCGCAGCCACAGGTCATAGTCCTCGCAGGCGGGGAGAGCCTCATCAAACCCCCCGGCCTGGAGAAACAACCGCCGCGGCAGCATCACCGCGGAGGGGCTGATGAGACAGAGGTCAAGGGAATGGGTAAAGACATCCCCTCCTCTTTTCTGATGCCGCCGGCCGGGGTTGACCCACCGGCCCCGGCGCAGCCAGAGCTCTTCGGTCTGGCTGATCCGGACCTCGGGATGGTGGCGGACGTAGGCTAATTGCGTCTCAATTTTTCGGGGCAGCCACAGGTCGTCGGAATCCAAAAAAGCCAGCCACTCTCCCCGGGCCCGATCGGCGCCGATGTTCCTGGCGGCGCTGACGCCCCGGCGCTGGGTATGGCGGATCAGCCTTATCTTACTGCCATACGCCGCCACTACGGCTGCAGTCTGGTCCCAGGAGCCGTCATCCACCACTATGAGTTCAAAATCATGACAGGTCTGGGCCAGCACCGAATCAATGGCCTCCCTGACCAGAGCGGCGCGGTTGAAAGTGGGGATAATGACGCTGAGCGCAGGGTCCCGAGACATATCTTCACCTTATCATGCTCACCCTTGCCTGACAACAAAAACACCAGGTTAGTCCCAAAAATACCTGGAGCCGGCCTCAACCCTTGTTTATTTCTTGACAGGTTAGGGACTTTTGATAAAAACCACAGAGATGCCAAGAACCCAGAGTTTTAACAGGATTATTGAGTGGCATAGAGACAACTGGTCCCAAACAATATTTTTTCTCCTGACTAAAAAAGGTGAATAAGATGGTGTTTTTTGCCCTTATCCTGGCCTCTCTGTGGCTCTGCCCCGGCCAGGTTTTGGCCCTGGTGGCAGGACCGGGCCCGGCCCCAGCCCCGGAAACCTTCCTGAGAACCCATTACTCCCTGCCTGAGCGCATCAGTTTTTGCGGCACCGAAGTGCCTCTCCACGACCCCGAGGTGCGGGAAGATCTGGATATGGAATTTACCATTATCCTGTGGAACCGGACCCAGACGACCCTGTGGCTGAAACGGGCGGCCCGTTTCTTCCCCCATATCGAGCAACGTCTGCGGGAACACAAGCTCCCCGACGACCTGAAATATGTGGCCTTGGTGGAAAGCGACCTGCGTTTGCCGGTGCGCTCCCCCGCCGGGGCCAGTGGTCCCTGGCAGTTCATGAAGCCGGCCGCCAACCGTTTTAATCTCAAGACCGAAGACACCATCGACGACCGCTTCGATTTTCTCCGCTCCACCGAAGCAGCGCTGCAGTATTTAAAAGCCCTGCACCGCATGTTTAACAACTGGCCCCTGGCCGTGGCGGCCTACAACTGCGGGGAGGGCCGCCTGCAAAGAACCATGCGGGAACAGGGGGTGAACAGCTATTATCACCTGGACCTGCCCGAAGAAACCAACCGCTATGTCCTGCGCATCATCGCCGCCAAAATAATTCTCAGCGAACCGCACCGCTATGGATTCGACATCCCGCCCGAGGATCTGTATCGGCCCTTGCAACCCGATCAGGTGGAGTTTGTCCTGGATCAGGAAATTCACCTGCGTCAGGTGGCCGAGGCCTGCGGCAGTTATTATAAATTAATCCGGCGGCTCAATCCCCGCTTCCGGACCGCCACCCTACCCCCGGGGATATACCGGCTCAACGTCCCGGCGGGAACCGCTTCCCGTTTCTATGAAGCTTATCTCCAGGGCCGGTTCGGCAGGCCGGAGAGAAAACCGGCGGAGAACGAGAACCCATGAGGGGCGGCTCTGTCCCTCAGCCGGTGGATATAATCATCCGGGGAGGCCTGGTGGTCACCCTGAATGACTCCGGAGAGGTCTATCCGGCCGGGGCCATCGCTATTAAGGGGGATGCCATCGTCGCCGTGGGGGAGGCCGGAGATATTACCCGGCGTTTCGCGGCCCGGACGGAATTGTCCTATCCCGGGGATATCATCCTGCCGGGCCTGATCAACGCCCACACACACGCGGCCATGACCTGTTTCCGGGGGCTGGCCGATGACCTCCCCCTGGAGATCTGGCTCAACGAACACATGTTTCCCGCCGAACGACAAATTTCCCGGGAGTTGGTGTATTGGGGTACCAGTCTGGCCATTGCCGAGATGATCCTCTCCGGCACCACCACCTTCTGCGACATGTACCTCTTTGCCGATGCCGTGGCTCAGGCCGCCAAGGAAGCCGGGATGCGGGCCGTAGTTGGCGAGGTGCTCTACGATTTTCCCTCCACAAATTACGGCCCCCCGGAGAACGGGCTCAAGTTTACCGAGGAGTTGATCCGAACCTGGCACGACGATCCCCTCATCCAGGTAGCGGTACAACCTCACACCATTTATACCTGCTCACCGGACCTGCTTACCCGTTGCGGTGATCTGGCCGAACGGTATGACACCCGCCTGATCATTCATCTGGCCGAAACCCGGCGCGAGGTCACCGACTGTCAGGAACGCTTCGGGGTCACGCCGGTGCAGCATCTCCTTGACCTGGAATTGCTTAACACTCGGTTAGTGGCGGATCACGGCGTCGTCCTCAGCACCCAGGATCGGGAACTGCTGGCGGAACACGGCGCCAGCGTAGTGCACTGCCCGGAGAGCAACATGAAACTGGCCTCCGGGGTGGCCCCGGTAGTAGAACTGCTCGGACAAGGCGTGAATGTGGCCCTGGGGACGGATGGCTGTGCCTCCAATAATAACCTGGACATGTTTCAGGAGATGGACACCGCGGCCAAGCTCCATAAAGTGCACCATCTCGATCCCACGGTGCTCCCCGCCCCTGAAGTGCTGCGCCTGGCCACCCGGGGAGGCGCCCAGGCCCTCAATCTGCTCCATCGTACCGGCTCATTGGAGCCGGGCAAGCAGGCCGATATCATTGTTATTGATGGCGACCAGCCGCACCTGACGCCGCTGTATAACGTTTACTCCCAGTTGGTCTATGCCGCCACGGGTGCGGATGTGCGCACCGTCCTGATTGCCGGGCAGGTGGTAATGCAAGACCGCCGGTTACTCACCCTGGACGCGGCAGAGGCCATGGCCCAGGTCCGGGAATTCGCCCGCCAGATAAAACCATTGGCGCATTAAAGACGCCTGCCTAAACGCTCAGGCTGAACCGACTACGGTTGCATTACCCTAAGGAATACTTTATAAAAAGAGAAAGTTTCCAAATTCTGGCAAGGGCCTTCCGAAGGAAAGAATATGACTCAGAAACCATCGGCCATCGGCTTCCAATATCTGAAAGAAACCCGGTATGCCCGGGATACCCTCCGGGGGGAACCTCTGGACCAGTACCCCCGCAGCCCTCTTTATAAAACCTATCCGCCGGATACGCCACGAGTGCAATTGCCGCCGGCCGCAGAGACTTTTAAGGCGGATTTCTGGCGGTGCGTGCAGCAGCGGCGCTCCCTGCGGGATTATCTGGAACAGCCCCTGAGCCTGGAACAGTTGTCCGCCTTGCTCTGGGCCAGCCAGGGGGTCACCGCGGTGCAGCACCATTTTGCCCTGCGGGCCGCGCCCTCGGCCGGGGCCCTCTATCCCGTGGAAACCTATGTGGCCGTGCATCGGGTGGAAGGTGTCAAGCCCGGCATCTGGCACTTTCACGTCCCGGATTTTTCCCTGGAATTAGTTTCTCCCGGAGATTTTCGCCGCTCCCTGGTGCTGGCCGGCCTCAACCAGCAATTTCTGGGCACCGCCGGGGTGGTTTTTATCTGGACCGGCATTCTGGGCCGCTCCTTATGGAAATACCGCCAGCGGGCCGTGCGTTACCTCTTCCTGGACGCGGGGCACATCTGCGGCAACCTGCATCTGGCCGCCACCGCCCTGGGGCTGGGCTGCTGCCCGGTGGCCGCCTTCTTTGACGAGGAAGTGGAACAGATCGTCCATGCCAACCCCGAGGAAGAAATCGCCGTCTACCTGGCCTCGGTGGGGCGGCTGGCCGGCCGGCCTTGATTCTTTTGGACCTAGAACAAATACTCCATGACTAAACGCAAAAAACTCATCTTCGCCATCCTGGGCGGCCTGATGGTAATGGGCGTGGGCCTGTCCCTGCTCTCCCAATGGTGGAGCGCCCTGCCGGAAGGCCTGCTCCTGGCCAGCGGCCGCATCGAGGGCGATGAGATTGTCATTGCCCCCAAGATCGCCGGCCGGGCCGTGGCGGTTCTGAAAGACCGAGGCGAAACAGTGGCAACGGGGGAGCTTTTGGTGCGCCTGTCCTCGGAGCAGATCCAGGCCCAACTGGACCGGGCCCGGGAACAGGAGCGCTACTGGCAGGACCGGGTCCGCCAGGCCGAGATCGACCTGGACTACACGGCCCAACAGGTCCCCAAGGATATCGCCGCGGCCGAGGCCCAGGTGGCGACGGTGGAGGCCCGCATCCAGGAGGCCGAAGCCCTGCTTAACCGCAATCACAAGGATTTTTTAAGGTACCAGGCCCTGTTGGCGCGCCGCGTGGCCCCACAGCAGAAACTCGATGACGCCACCGCTAATTACCAGGCGTCCGAGGCCAACAAAGCGGCCCTGACCCGGGAACTGGCCCAGACCCAGGCCCAATGGCGCAAGGCCCAACTCCTGCCTCAGACCGTGGAGCTGAAACGGGCGGAAGTGCAGGCCGCCCAGGCCAGTCTGGCCGCGGCCCAGGCCGTGGTCCGGGAGGCTGAGGCAAACCTGGACGATACCTTGATTCACAGCCCCGCCGACGGCATCCTCCTCACCCGGACGGTGGAACCCGGCGAAGTGGTCAATCCGGGCACCCCCCTGTTCACCATGGTGGATTTGAACCAGCTCTATCTGAAAGTTTTTGTCAACGAACCGGACATCGGCAAGATCCGCCTGGGTCAGGAAGCCCGTATTTATGTGGACGCCTTTCCGGACCGCCCTTTCCCCGCCCGAGTCTCCCGGGTTTCGCCCCGGGCCGAATTCACCCCGAAATACGTGGAAACCCGCGAAGAACGGGTCAAAATGGTCTTTGCGGTGGAACTGCGGGCCGAAAACCAGGAGGGTTACCTAAAACCCGGCATGCCCGGGGAAGGCCTGCTGCGCTGGAAGGACGACGTGCCATGGCAGCGGCCCCGGTGACGGAACCTCTCATCGAAGCACACGACCTAACCCGATCATACCGTCAGTCTCCGGCAGTCCAGGGTGTCTCTTTCACTATTGCGGTCGGGGAGGTTTTCGGCCTCCTGGGGCCGGATGGGGCCGGCAAGTCCACCCTCATGCAGATTCTGGCCGGGGTTCTGCTCCCCACCAGCGGCCGGGCCCAGGTGGCGGGCTATGACGTGGCCGCCGAGCCCGAGGCCGTCAAAACCCGCATCGGCTACATGCCCCAGGGGTTGGGCCTGAATCTCTACGACACCCTCAGCGTGGCGGAAAATATCGATTTTTTCGGGGACCTGCGGGAAGTCCCGGCGGAGGTCTTCCAGGAGAACAAGACAGAACTGCTGCGCATCACCCGGTTGGAGCCTTTCCTGGACCGCCCCGCGGGCCAGCTTTCCGGGGGCATGCGGCAGAAACTGGCCCTGTGCTGCACCCTCATTCACCTGCCCCAGATCATCTTTCTGGACGAACCCACCACCGGCGTGGACCCCATCTCCCGCCGGGATTTCTGGCTCATCATCAACCGCCTGGTGGTGGAGCGGGGCGCCACTGTGTTTATGACCACTTCCTACATGGACGAGGCCGAACGCTGCCACCGGGTGGCCCTGCTGCACAAGGGCAGAATCATCGCCCAGGGCCCCACTGCCACCCTCCAGGCCGAGGCCGGGTGCGACGCCCAGGGACGGCCCTGCACCCTGGAAGAAGTCTTTATCCGGGCCATGGCCAGGGAGTCGGTGGCCGCGGCCCCGGAACCGGCTACCACCTGCGCCCTGCCCAAGCCGGAGCCGGTGATCCGGGTGGAGAACCTGACCAAAAAGTTCGGGGCTTTCGTTGCCGTGGACCAGGTCAGTTTTGAGGTTTATAAGGGGGAAATCTTCGGCTTCCTGGGGCCCAACGGGGCCGGCAAGACCACGGTGATCAAGATACTCACCGGCATCCTGGCCCCCACCAGCGGCCGGGGCTGCGTGGCCGGGCTCCAGATCGGCCGGGACGGCTCCCATATCAAGGTCCATCTAGGGTATATGTCCCAGAAATTCTCCCTGTACCGGGACCTGTCCGTGGCCGAAAACATCCGGCTTTACGGGCGGGTGTACGGCATGGCCCGCCCGGACCTTAACGCCCGGCTGCCGGAAATCCTTTCCCTGGCCGACCTTGAGGGCCAGGGGGACAGGCTGGCCGGGGACCTGCCCCTGGGCGTCCGCCAGCGCCTGGCCCTGGGCTGCGCCATCCTGCACCGGCCCGATATCGTTTTTCTGGACGAACCCACCTCCGGGGTGGATCCCCTGGCCCGGAGGAAGTTCTGGCATCTCATCTGTTCCCTGGCCGCCCAAGGGGTCACCATCATGGTTTCCACCCATTACATGGATGAAGCCCAGAACTGCCAGCGGTTGGCCTTTATCCATCACGGGCGTCTGGCCGCCGTGGGCGCCCCGGAGGAACTGCGCCTCCAGGCCCAGGAAGCCATCGGCCAGCACCTGGAGATCAGCAGTCCTGAATTCGGGCAGGTCTTCCTCACCCTGCGCCCCCACTTTCCCCAGGCCTTCCTCCACGGCAGCCGCATCCATCTTTCCACCCGGGAACCGGAGCAGGACAGCGATAAAGTCCGCCAGTTCATCCGCCGCGCCGGGCTGCCCCTGGAACACCTGGTGACCAGCCCCCTCACCATGGAGGATACCTTTATTTATTTCATCCAGGGGCAGGAACATGCTGTTTAGCCGCCGCCTCCGGGCCGTGGCCCAGAAGGAAATCAAAGAAATCGTCCGGGATAAACTCTATCTTTCCCTGGCCTTTGGCGTCCCCCTGCTCCTCTATCTCCTCTTCGGCTTCGGTCTTACCCTGGACGCCGACAACATCCCCTTCGCGGTCATCGACCAGAACCGCTCCCCCCAGTCCCGGGCCCTGGTGGACCGCCTGGTCAACTCCAAGTATTTTACCATTAAGCACTCCCTCGATGATTACCGGCCCTTGCAGGAAGGATTGCTTGACGGCCATATCCGCCTGGGTCTGATCATTCCGCCCAACTTCGACCGCGCCCTGTTCTCGGGCCAGCCCAGCGAGATCCAGGCCCTGATCGACGGGGCCTTTCCGGACCGGGCTGCGGCCATCCTGAGTTATCTGGACATCATCACCCGGGAGTTTAACCATGACCTGGCTCTGCCGGGATACCGCCCCGCCGGGCCGGTCATCCAGGTGGAGGGCCGGGCCTGGTTCAACCCTGATCTGGCCAGCAAAAACTTCATCGTGCCGGGCCTCATCGCCACCAACCTGTTTTTCTACCCGGCCCTGCTGGCCTCCATCGCGGTGGTGCGGGAAAAAGAAAGCGGCTCTATCTTTAATATCTATTGTTCCCCCATCCGGCCATGGGAATACCTCCTGGGGAAACTGCTGCCCTACTGGGGCATCGGCTTCCTCAATTTTTTTCTCCTGGCCCTCCTGGCCCACTATGTTTATCACATACCCTTCCGGGGCAGTTTTCTCTTCCTGACCCTGGCCACCTTGCTCTACGTTGGCGTCACCACCTCCCTGGGACTGCTCATGTCCATCCTCTTCAAAACCCAGGTAGCGGCCATGCTCATCACCACTGTCATTACCCTGATCCCGGCCTTTATCTATTCCGGGTTTTTTATTTCGGTGCCCAGCATGGGGAGCGAGGCCCAGGTCATGGCGCACCTGTTGCCGGTGACCTATTATATGGAAATTGTCCGGGGAGCATATCTGAAAGGTCTGGGGGTGAGCCAGTACTGGCCCAATTTACTCATCCTGCTGGGGTTTTTCGCCGCCTTTTTCGGCCTCGGCCTCCGGCGCCTGAAAAAAAGAGTAGGATAACATGCTGGCTCGCCTGGGCGCCCTCCTGCGAAAGGAATATCTCCAGTTTTTTCGGGATAAATCCCTGATTTACATTGTCCTGTATGTCTTCACCATCGAAATTTACCTGGCCGGCACCGGCTTTAACATTGAAGTCCGCAATTACCCCACGGCCATCTATGACATGGACCGCACCCAGTGGAGCCTGCAGCTGGCGGAGAAGTTCCGCCTGCCCTATTTCCGGGTGGATCATCTCATCAGCACCGATGCCGAGATGGTGGACCTTTTGAATCGGGGGGTGGTTTCCCTGGTGCTGGTCATCCCCCACGGCTTCGCCCGCAGCCTGGCCCAAAAGAATCAGGCAGCCATCCAGGCCGTCACCGACGGTACCCTCTCCAATACCTCACTCCTGGCCCTGGGATACACCGATCAGATCGCCGCTGACTTTGCCCAGGAATTGGGCCAGCGCCTGGGGACGGTTAATCCCAAAAAAGAGAACCTGCAACCCCAGGTGGTCCTGAAACCCCGGGTGCTCTATAACCCGAATATGAAGGGGGAGTGGTTCGCCAGCCTCATCGAACTGTTCAGCGTCATCACCCTGGTCTCTCTTCTGCTGCCGGCCGCAGCCATGGTCCGGGAGAAGGAATACGGCACCATCGAACAACTCCTGGTGACCCCGGTGCGGCCGGTGGAAATCATGTCCGCCAAGATCATCTCCATGGCCTCCATCGTCCTCACTTCTTCGCTGTTCAGCCTCTTTCTCATCATCTTCCCCGTCTTTGACCTTCCCTGGCGGGGGAGCCTGACCCTCTTTTTCGGAGC
>VGSX01000112.1 GCA_016874895.1 Deltaproteobacteria bacterium | reverse complement strand
GCCGGGGGCCGCCCGGCTATTTTAATGCGGGGCGTCCGGAAAATCTGCTTTAGCTCATCCACTACCTGGCCGAACGGGCGGGGCTCGGGCCACTGGCCCACCCGACCGATCCCCAAGGCCTGGCCCCGATTTTTCAGGGGATAGAGATCGTAGGCGACTTCCTCATAGGGATGGGCGGTTCGAAGCTGTTGCAGGGCCGACCCCAGCAAGGGTTCCGGGAGCAATACTTCCAGGCGGGATTCCGAAGCCCGGTTGAGTTCCTGGACACCCCCTTGCCAGGGCCGGGCTCCCAATAACGGCTTGTAGGTCCCCAGGCCCTTAGCCAGAAACGAGCAGTGGGAATATAAGCCGATGACCCCGGCCCCGACGCCGCAGAGGGCCTCCCGCACCTGGTCTTCGTAGCCCACGGGCACGAAAACGATGAGCTTCAGGAGCGCCTCGGTTCTGGTCACTTCCAGGGGCTCCGTTTCCGTAAGGCCCAGGAGCTGGGCCAGATAGGCGTTTAGCCCGTCCCGGGCCGCATCCAGGTTGGTGTGGGCTGCGGCTACCGCCAGATCATGCTTGATGGCAAAACAGATGGCCCGCTCCAGAGGGTTGTCCGGGCAGAACCTTTCCAGGGGCTTGAAAAGCAGGGGATGGTGGCTTAGAACCATCTGCGCCCCCACCGTCACCGCCCCTTGAAGGACTTCTGGGGAGGCTTCCAGGGCCACCACCAGCCTGGACACCTGCTGGCCGAGAGAGCCGATGAGCAGACCCACCTTATCCCAGGAATAGGCCAGGGCCGCGGGGGCCTGTTTTTCAACGATATCTAATATCTGACCAACAGTGGCACCCATAAAACCTAAAAATGGGGTGCTTGGTGGGCACCCCATATTCCTCTCAGGCACTGCCTTTATGTTGATATAACCAGAGTAGTTTACTGTCCATGGCGGTTGGTCTTGGTGGGCCCACCTGGATTCGAACCAGGAACCTTCCGGTTATGAGCCGGTGGCTCTGACCGTTGAGCTATGGGCCCGCTTTAAAGTAATGAGCGAAATCGACTCAGAAAGTAATTATAATACAAAAAAAATCATTTTCGCACAAATTTTCTGATCTCTGAGTTACAAGTAACGGTTTAACGATCCGCAAAACTCTGCAACCGCTTGATGCGGGAGGCGTGCCGTAACTTCCGCAAGGCTTTGGCCTCGATCTGGCGGATTCTTTCCCGGGTCACCATAAACTTGCGCCCCACCTCTTCCAGGGTGTGGTCCGTCTTTTCGCCGATGCCGAACCGCATCCTGATAACTTTTTCTTCCCGGGGGGTCAGGGTGGCCAGCACGGTGCGGGTGATCTCGGCCAGATTGAGATTTTCTATGGCCTCGGTGGGAGATGCAATCTTCTTGTCCTCGATGAAATCGGCCAGATAGCTGTCCTCCTCCTCCCCGATGGGGGTTTCCAGAGAAATGGGCTCTTTGGCGATTTTAAGCACCTTGCGGACTTTTTCAAGAGGATACTCCATTTTTTCGGCCAGTTCCTCCGGGGTCGGCTCCCGGCCGATCTCCTGCACCAGATACCGGGAAGTTCGCAGCAATTTATTAATGGTTTCAATCATATGAACCGGAATACGGATTGTGCGGGCCTGGTCGGCGATGGCCCGGGTGATGGCCTGGCGGATCCACCAGGTGGCGTAGGTGCTGAATTTGTAGCCGCGTTCGTACTCGAATTTTTCCACCGCCTTCATCAGGCCGATGTTTCCCTCTTGAATCAGGTCCAAAAACTGCAAGCCCCGGTTGGTGTATTTTTTGGCGATGCTCACCACCAGGCGCAGATTAGCCTCCACCAATTCCCGTTTGGCCCGGGAGGCCTGGCGTTCACCTTTTAGCACCCGGGCTTGAAGTTCCAGGAGCGCGGCAGCCGGCAGGCCGGTCTGCTGCTCGATATTTTTGAGGCGTTTCCGGGCCTGGCGCCACTGTTTCAGCAAGGCGGCCGAATCATGTGCAGCAGCCGCGGCCAAAGAAGAATTTGAAACGGTGTCCGCACCTTGGCGCCGATTTCTGCTGCACGTGAAGAATTCCAGTTCGTCGAGCCCGGTTTTTCTGACGCAAGCGGCCATTTCCCGCCGGCAGGCCTGGGCCTCATAGCCGTAATCGTTGAGCCGGCGGATTATTTTATTGAAATACGCAGGTGGGATCTTAAGGTTCCTTACTAAGTGGAGCATTTGGTGGGTGTTTCGCCTTAACATGGCCTCCAGGCGGGCCCGCTGTGCTTCTTGGCGCGATGGGGCAGCCAGGCAGGCCTGAATGCGTTTTCTGAGATTGTCCAGCCTGATGATTTCCCTCACCAGCTGTTGCCACCGGTCGTGCTGGATGGTGTGCTCCAGGTCCTCCTCTTCCAAAAAATCCCTGGTCTCCGGCGCAGCCGGCAATTTTTCCAGATCACCCTGGTTGGCCAGTTCCAATATGGCCTGGACGCCAAAAGGGGTTTCCAGGAGGGCCATGACAACCTCCCTGGTTCCCTCTTCTATTTTTTTGGCAATTTCAATTTCTCCCTCCCGGGTGAGGAGGGAGACCATGCCCATTTCTTTGAGATACATCTTCACCGGATCATCAACGCGAGCCACAGGATGGGAATCGATGGCGAGGAAGGCATCCGTCGATTCCAGCTCCACCGGTGAGGGCAGCAGGGGTTTGTTGGTAAGAGCTAATAACTCGAAGTCAAGATCCTCAAAAGCAACCCTATCCTCGACCACTTCCTGAAAAGGCGCGGCCAGGGTTTCATGTTCGGCATAGTCGTCAAAGGAGATATATCCACTGACATTCTCCAGGGCAATAAAACCCCCCAATCCATCAAATGTTACTCCCTTGCCCATCTATTTTCTCCTTTTCCCCCCAAGGTTGGTACCATTTATCCAGCTTTTTCAACCTTTGCTGAATTTCTATACGTTGGGCATATAAGCTTAGGTAATCACCTCCTTTGTCATTGTTATAGCTGAGATGGATTTTTTCGATTATTTGGTGGAGTTGCTTTTTGAGCTGAACTTTTTGAAAACCCCTTGTACAATCCTCTAAAAATGAATCCAAATTTTCTAACTGGATTTCCTCGGGACAAAGAGCCAAAGAACATATCTGCCGGCAGAGGTGCTCTTCCTCAATCTGGGTCACCAGCAGACTGTGGTCCAGGTAGCCTACTTCCCGGTAGCAGGCATGGATGTAGCGGCCGATGGTATGCATCTCCGGCGAGCTAAACTGGTTGAGGTAGTGCTCTAAATCGATGCGTGAGAGGACTTCCGGGTAGGTTAACAGCAGCCGGATGAATTTTTTTTCCAGGTTCAACGACTCTTCCCGTATGGGAGTCGGAATGTCGGCAACAGGGTGCTTATGGGTCTGCAGGGAAGCCTCGAGCACCGATTCCGGCAGGCCCAGCCGTTTAGCGGCAAGTTGGAGCCACAGAGTCCTTTCCACCGGATCGAGGTCGCCCTGGAAATAGGGTTTGAGGCTGTCGAAGGCGGCGATTTTGGCCTCAAAACCCTCTCCCCCCCCCGCGCTGGCCTGGTCCAGAATAAAGGTAAAGAGGGGCGTGGCCTGTTCCCAGGGAGACCGGAAAATCTCCACCCCATGCTTGGCCGCGTAGGAGTCCGGGTCTTCTCCCCGGGGCAGCGTCAGAACCCGCACCGGCAACCGCTCCCCGGCAAAATGCGGCAGGCTGTGCTGCATGGCTTTCATGCCGGCGGCATCGGCGTCAAAGACCAGGACCACCCGGGAGGTGTAGCCCTTGAGCAGGCGGACCTGCTCCCGGGTGAGGGCCGTCCCGAGAGAGGCTGCCACCGGTTCGATGCCCCGGGCCCGCAGGGCCAGGAGGTCCATGTAGCCTTCCACCAGGATAACGATATTGCGTTGCCGCACCGCCTCCCGGGCCTGATACAGGCCGTAGAGATGACGGCCCTTGGAATAGAGCTGGTTCTCCGGAGAATTGAGATACTTGGGCTCCCCGGCCCCGATGACCCGCCCTCCGAAGGCGATGACCCGGCCTTGCAGGTCGAAAATGGGAAAGATCAGCCGCCCCCGAAACCGGTCATAATGCCCGCCGGTGCTCCGGGGGGCGATGAGACCCACCTGCTGGGCCGCCTCCAGGTCGGCCCCCTGGTCCGACAAGGCCCGCCCCAGCAGCCGCCAGTCATCCGGGGCATAGCCCAAACGATAGGCCGCAGCCGTCTCTTCCGGCAGGCCCCGCCGGGCCAGATAGGTTCGGGCCGGCTCTCCCCTCTGACGATGCCGCAGGTTTTTTTCAAAGAAAAGGGCGGCCTGTTCGGTGACGTCGTAAAGGGCCTGACGCCGGCGGTGCACCTGGGCCTGGGCCGGGTCTTTTTTCCATTGCAGGGGAATGCCGTAGCGCTGGGCCAGTTCTGCCACGGCCTCCGGGAAGGTCATCCGCTGGTGCTGCATGAGAAAGGAGAACACACTCCCCCCCGCGCCGCAGCCGAAACAGTGAAAAATATTGCGTTCGGGATTAACCGTAAAGGAAGGGGTTTTTTCGGCGTGAAAAGGGCATAAGCCCACCAGATAACGTCCCCTGGGTTTTAAACTGACGTACTGCCCGATAACCTCAGCGATGGACGCTGCGTCCTTGATCTCCAGCAGCTTTGCTTCCGGGATGAAAGGCGCCATAAAAACTCTAGGTTACACCCAGTCTCTGGCAAAAAGACTTTTGTAAGCGATAAACTTTATTGGAATAATTTATTAAACGCAGAGTCGCAGGGTATTACCTCGGCGCCTCGGCGGTGATAATCTCAGATCATTCCTTGATCTCCACTACGGTGACGCCCCGGCCTCCCTGGTTGGTTTCGCCGGGATAGAAATCTTTTACCATGCGGTGCTGCCCCAGAAATTCCCGGATGGCCTGCTGCAGCCGGCCGGTGCCGATGCCGTGGATAATGTCCACCTGGCGGCAGCCATGCAGCACTGCCTGATCCAAGAGTTTGTCCACCAGGGGCAGGGCTTCATCCACCCGCAGGCCGATGATATTGAGGCTGGGGGACTGCCAGGAAGAGGGTTCCGTCACCTCAACGCCGCCTCGAAATACACGTCCCTCCTCCAAACTGCCGGAAGTTGCCCGCAGGTCGCTGGCCGGGAGGCGGATTTTCACCGCTCCCACCAGCACTTCCTGGCGGCCTTCTTTGTCGGGCCGGGACACCACCACTCCCTTCTGCCCCAGGGAAGGCAGCCAGACCTTCTGACCGGGTTCCGGTGCCCATTCCGCGACCGGGGTTGCAGCCGGAGCGGGGCTGACCCGTTGTTGGAGCCGGCGTTGCTGGGCCGATAGCTCCTGGCGCAGGCGGCCCCAGGAATCCTGACGATTTTCCAGCCGCCGGAGGATGTCCTTAAATTCTTTTTCCGCGGCGCTGATGGCCAGTGTTGCTTCCCTCTGCCCCTGTTCCTGGAGACGGCGGCGCTCCTGGGCCAGCTTATCCTGGAGGGCGGCTATCTCGGCTTCTTTCTGGCGCAATCTCTCTTCCAGGCGCGCCAGATCCTGCTCTCGCCGGGCCAGGCTCTGTTCCGCGGCCTCGCAGCGGGCCAACTGCTGCAGGGCCTGGAGTCCTTCCTGGCCCAGGTGACTCTCGGCATCGGCGATGATTTCCGGGGGTAAGCCCAATTCCCGGGCGATGCTCAAGGCATTGCTGGGACCGGCGACGCCATAGGCCAACCGATACAAGGGTTTCTGGGTCTGCTCGTCGAATAGGACCGCCACATTGGCAAAGCCCGGCTCGGTATGGGCAAAAGCCTTGAGCAGATGGTAATGCGTGGTGACCACGCCATAGGCCCCGGCCCGGCCAAAGGCCCGCAGGAGGGCCAGGGCCAGGGCGCCGCCCTCGGCAGGGTCGGTGGCAGTGCCCAATTCATCCAGCAATACCAGGCACCTGCCCTTAAGCTTGGCCAAGATTTCCCCGGTCCGTTTTATATGCGCCGAAAAGGTGCTTAAATTATCGGCTAAATTCTGGGTATCGCCGATGTCGGCGAAGATGCCCTCAAAAACGCATACCTCACTGCCTTCCGCCACCGGCAGCGGGATGCCGCATTGGACCATGAGGCACAGCAGTCCCAAGGTTTTCAAGGTGACCGTCTTGCCGCCCGTATTGGCCCCGGATAGCACCAGGAAGCGGGACTGCGGCGTTAATTCGATATCCACGGGAATGGTGGCGTGGAACCCCTTCTCCTCCTGGTCCCGTTGCAGCAAGAGCGGGTGGCGGGCTTCTTTAAGCTTGACTCTCCCGTGATGATTCAACAATGGCGTCCTTGCCTGAAAATCCTGGGCGTACAGCACCTTAGCCTGCAGGGCATCCACTTCCCCGAGCAGCCGCAGATCCGCCTGGAAGGCGTCCTGATGAGCCCGCACCAGGTCGGTCAATTGCCGCAGGATACGTTCTTCTTCCCGTTTTTCTTCGCCGACCAGCAGATTGATACTATTGTTTAAATTTACTATTTCAAAGGGTTCGATAAACAGGGTGGCCTTGCTCTGGGACTGGTCGTGGATGATGCCCGCCACCTTACCTTTAAAATCGGCTTTTATGGGAATAACATAACGGCCGTTGCGCTGAGAAATGACCTGATCCTGCAAAAAATCGCCAAATCCGGCCTGTCTGAACATCTGGTGCAGGCGGCGGGTGATCTGATGCCGGGAGTTTTGCAGTTCCTGGCGCAGCCGACGGAGTTCCTCACTGGCCTGGTCCATGATCAGACCATGGGGGCTGATGGCGGTTTGAATGGCCTCCCTGATTTCACCAACTTCCCGGAGTTGCTGGCCGAAACGGGAAATCAGGGCCAACTGCGCCGGAGCGCCCAGGAAATAGCGCCGCACCCGGCTCACCACCCTCAGAAAGGTCAATATCTGGATAAACTCTTCCGGGAGCAGTAAACTTCCCGGCGCGGCCACCCGCTTGAGGACTGCCGTCGGGTCAGGGCAGCCCGCCAACGGGCAGGGGCCATCAACGCTTGTCAGTTCGGTGAGTTCCTTCACCTCCTGCAGGAGGGCCTGCACGGTCTCGAACGCGTGACTCGGCTGCAAGTTCGCCAGGTGTCGCCGGCCCAGGGGGGATGCGGCCAAACGCTGTAAAATTCTTATGACCTGGGGAAATTCTAAAACTTTCAAGGTCTGCTGCGCCATGGTGATTTCATACTGCTGAGGAAGTCGGTTAATCTTCCCCTGCCAGCAACTTCCTGGCTATGGCATTGACCTCTTTGCCATCCGCCCGGCCGGCCAGTTTGGCCATGGCTGCTTTCATCACCTTGCCCAGGTCGCCCGGCCCTTGCGCCCCCAAGGCCATGATAATACTTTCTAATTCTCTCGTTAGTTCGGCGCCCGAAAGCTGCTGGGGCAAAAAAGAAAGGAGGAACCGCAGTTCCTCCTCTTCCTGTTGGGCTAAATCGCTTCTTCCGGCACGATTGAACTCCACCACGGAGTCTCGCCGCTGTTTCACTTGACTGGTAATAACGGCTACGACTTCTGCTTCACTCAGGGGGCGTCTTTCCTGCACCGCCCGATTTTTGAGGGCAGTTTTCAGGAGGCGCAACGTAGAAAGCTGAACACGGTCCTGAGTTTTGAGGGCAGTCTTAAAACAGCGTTCGATATCGTCGAGAAGCGACATTATCTGGCCCCTAATTTGCGTATTCTTTTTAGAGCCCGTTTCTTTGCCGCCAGAGCTTTTTTCTTCCGCTTAATGCTGGGCTTTTCATAGTGTTCGCGTTTTCTGATTTCGGATAAGATCCCAGCTTTTTCGCATTGCTTTTTAAATCTCTTTAAGGCGATCTCAAAGGGCTCATTGGCTTTGACCCTTACGCCTGGCATCCATTTTCGCCTCCTCCCTTGTTAAATCAACCTGACGGGGGGTTCAGTGCATCCATATATTCGCTTAAAAGGCTCACTTTTTCGAGCCGATCGCTTATCCGTCTGGTTAGTAAGAATTAAGATTTTATCCTAAAATTTCCGCCTGTCAAGTCGTTTTGCTGGAAATATCCTCCCGCAGTGGGGCTCTCCGAGCCGACCCGGTGATCTTTATTTTATTTCGGGGTGGCGAAGACACCGATGGTAATGGCAGCCACGGTCTGGCCGTAAATATTCGGTTAACCCGGTAATTAGGTGCAATAAAAATTTTTGAGCTACCATTGCACACGGTTGCACTGCCACACAATCTTTTCAAATTATCCCGTATTGTTAACGTCCGATTTTTCCCTTTTCCCCCGATTTCATGCTATAACAGATCGTTAGGATCAGGTGCATTACCGGGTTAACAGGTCTTGTGAGGATATTCATGGCCATAGCTTTTAAAAATTATCTCAAATCCCTGCAAGCCGATCTGGCCAGGGGCAACGCTTCGGAACATACCCACCGACCTACTCTCAAGACCCTCCTGGAATCTTTGGGGGAACGCCTCACGGCCACCAATGAACCCTGGGACGTTACCGATTGCGGCAAGCCCGATATGGCGGTGTACCAGGGGCCGGTGCTGCTCGGTTACCTGGAAACTAAGGATGTGGGGGTAAATCTTGCCGCTGAAGAGAAAGGCCCCCAGCTCCAACGTTACCGGGAAGCCTTGCCCAACCTCATGCTGACTGACTACCTGGAGTTCCGCTGGTATGTGAATGGTGAACGCCGGGCTGCGGTATCCTTGGGCCACGTGGAACCTGATGGCCGGGTTAAGGTCAGGAAAGAAGACCTTGCCGCGGTGGGGGAGGTGCTGGCGCAATTCCTGACCTTAAAGCTGCCCGCCATTGCCGCGGCCAGAGAATTAGCCCTGAGGATGGCCAGGTTAGCCGGGCTAATGCACCACGCCGCCCTCAAGACCCTGGAAATTGAGCCGGACACGGGAACCCTGAAGGGCTGGCTGGCTGCCTTTGAAAGGACCCTGGTTCCCAGCCTTTCGCCGGAACAATTTGCCGATATGTATGCCCAAACCCTTACCTATGGCTTATTCGCCGCCAGGGTGAGCGTTGGCGCGGGCCAGGACTTGCGCCGGGATACCGCCGCCGTTTTATTGCCGGAAACCAATCCTTTCCTCAAGAGACTTTTCCATCATCTCGCCGGGCCGGAGGTCCCCCCCACCGTGTCTTGGGTTGTGGATGATATGATAGCCCTGCTTAACTCTGTCGATCTGGAAGCGGTCATGGCCGATTTTGGCCGGGGGTCCTTGGAGAAGGACCCGGTGGTGCATTTCTATGAGACCTTCCTGGCCGCCTACGACCCCCACAAGCGTAAGGTCCGGGGGGTTTACTATACCCCCGAACCTGTCGTTTCCTACATTGTCAGGGCCATTGATTATCTCCTCAGGAGCCACTTTGGCCGCCCGTGGGGGATTGCCGATAAAAATACCCTGATTCTTGACCCGGCCTGCGGCACGGGGACTTTTCTGCACAGTGTCATTTCCTTAATTTACGATACGCTCTGCGCCCACGGGCAAGCCGGGGGCTGGCCCTCGTATGTCTCCCAAAGCCTCCTGCCCCGGATATTCGGCTTTGAGCTGCTCATGGCCCCCTACGCCGTGGCGCACCTCAAGCTGGGGCTGCTCCTGCAGGAAAAGGGTTTTGATTTTCCCCCTGGCCAACGCTTGGGGGTCTATCTCACCAATACCTTGGATGAGGGCTTTAAGAAAGCAGAGGTCCTGCCTCTGGCCGGGTTCATCTCTGAGGAAAGCAACGCCGCGGCCAGGATTAAGAGGGACGATCCCATTGAGGTGATCCTGGGAAATCCGCCCTATGCCGGCCATTCCGCCAATGCCAGCTTAAGACGGGAAGCAGGGGGGACCGGGAAGTTAAAGACTGTCCGGACCTTCATCGGGCGTCTGATTGAAGATTATAAACAGGTTGACGCTAAGCCCCTGGGGGAGAAGAACCCCAAATGGCTGCAAGATGATTACGTCAAGTTTCTGAGGTGGGGGCAGTGGCGCCTGGCCCAAACTGGCCGGGGCATCCTGGCCATGATCACCAATCACGGCTATTTGGACAACCCGACCTTCCGGGGGATGCGGCAGCAGTTGATGGAGACCTTCAATGAGATCTATCTGCTGAATCTGCATGGCAACGCCAAAAAGAAAGAGGTCTGCCCGGATGGCTCCAAAGATGAAAATGTCTTTGATATTCAACAGGGAGTAGCTATCGGGCTCTTTGTGAAAAGCCCTGGCTTTCCCAGTCCTGCCAGGGTGCACTATGCCGACCTGTGGGGGACTCGGGAAGGCAAGTATCAAGCTCTGGCTGAATTGGATTTGGGCAACACACCCTGGC
>VGSX01000111.1 GCA_016874895.1 Deltaproteobacteria bacterium | reverse complement strand
TTCTAAAGGGGGATTTTTCAACGGACAGAGAATAACTGGATATTATGTGACACATTACTGGTATAAGCAGTCGGGATGCGTTTCTCTTTCTCTCTATAAATTTCCGATTTCCGTGATCGGTGACGACAGTATTTTTTCTTGACAATATAGTTAAGCATTATATATTCTGACACTTAATTCATAATATAAACTTGTGATGCATTATTGTCGGGGGCCACACCATGGCAGACCAGAAGCTTCCCAGGCGGGAGAGGGAGAAATTGCGCCAACGTCAGGAAATACTCAGCGTTGCGCTGGACCTCTTTTCCCAGAAGGGCTACCATAACGTCGCCATGCACGAGGTTGCCGCCCAGGCCGAGTTTGCCATCGGCACCCTCTACAAGTTCTTCCAGAACAAGGAAGATCTCTACAAAGCCCTGGTGCTGGAGGAGTGCGACCGGTTCGAGGAAATACTCCAGGCAGCCCTGGCCCAGACCGAGGACGAGGTGGAGAAATTGCGGCATTATGTCCGGGCCAAAGGGCAGTGGTGCCGGGATAATCTTCCCTTTGTCCGCCTTTTTCTGGCGGAAAGCCGGGGAGCCAGCTTTAATATCAAAGCAGGCCTGGATGACGAGTTGCGGCAGCGGTACTATGTCTTCATGGAAAGAATTGCCTTAATTTTTGAGCGCGGCATCAAAAACCGGCGATTTAAAAAGATCGCCGAGCCGTATTTCCTGGCGGTGGCCCTGGACAGCGTCGTGGATGCTTCCCTGTTGCTTTGGCTGGACGCGCCCGAACGCCACCCTTACCCGGAGGATCCGGAGGCCGTTTTGGGGATATTCTTCCAGGGCCTGCTGGAGGCCTGAAGTTGTGCTTTCATAATAGCTAGTGGAGAAATTTTTTATGCAACCCACCAGAGACCTTTCCCGGCCGTTACCCCGGGCCATGGCGTGGGCGGCGCTGATGCTGCTGGTGCTGGGCGGCTGCTCCGGCGGCGGCGACCAGCAGGCCCCCCCGCCGGTCCCGGAAGTGGCCGCAGTGACCCTTAAGACCCAGGCGGTGGAGCTCACCACCGAGTTGCCGGGGCGGACCTCGGCTTTTCTCGTGTCGGAGATCCGCCCCCAGGTCAACGGCCTCATCCAGAAGCGGCACTTCCGGGAGGGTGCTGATGTCAAAACCGGGCAACTGCTCTACCAGATCGATCCTGCCCCGTTTCAGGTGGCCCTGGATTCAGCGAAGGCTTCCCTGGCCAAGGCCCAGGCGAATCTGCCCACCATCCAGCTTCGGGCCGAACGCCACCGGGAATTACTGGCCGACCGGGCGGTGAGCCGGCAGGACTACGATGACGCCGCCGCGGCCTTGGAACAGGCCCGGGCCGAGGTGGAATACTGGAAAACCGCGGTGGCCGGGGCCCGCATCAATTTGGACTACACCCGGGTCAGCGCCCCCATCTCCGGCCGCATCGGCAAGTCCAGCGTCACCGACGGTGCCCTGGTGACCGCCTATCAGCCCGCTGCCCTGGCCACCATCCAGCAGATCGACCCCATTTACGTGGACGTCACCCAGTCTTCGGCGGAGCTTCTGCGTCTGCGGCGTCATTTCGAGTCCGGCCAGCTCAGCAATGACAACGCCAGGGGCAGAAAAGTCCGCATCCTCCTGGAGGACGGCACGCCCTATCCCCTGGAGGGCTCCCTGCAATTCCGGGACGTCACGGTGGATGCCGCCACCGGGTCGGTCACCTTGCGCATCGTGGTTCCCAACCCCGATCATCTGCTCCTGCCGGGTATGTTCGTCCGGGCCGTGGTCCAGGAAGGCATCGCCGAACAGGCCCTCCTGGTGCCGCAGCAGGGGGTGAGCCGCAACCCCAAAGGAGAGCCCCTTGCCCTGATCGTGGACGATGCCGGGACGGTGCAGCAGCGGCTCCTGACTCTCCATCGGGCCATCGGCAACCAGTGGCTCGTGGCCTCGGGTCTGGCGCCGGGAGACCGCCTGATTGTCGAGGGCATGATGAAGGTGCGGCCAGGGGCGCAGGTCAAGGTCGTTCCCTGGGATAAACCTCAGGCCGTTGGGGAAGCCTCACAGACGGAACGCCCGTCGGCGAAAGCGGACTGACGGAGGCCGCTGATGTTATCGAACTTCTTTCTGGACCGTCCGGTCTTCGCCTGGGTTGTCTCCATCATCATCATGCTGGCCGGGTGCCTGGCCATCTACAATCTGCCCATCTCCCAGTATCCGCCCATTGCGCCGCCCTCCATCGCCATTGACGCCTTCTATCCGGGGGCCTCGGCTGAAACCGTGGAACACAGCGTGGTGCAGATCATTGAGCAGAAGATGACCGGCTTCGACAAGCTGCTCTATATGTCCGCCACCAGCGATGCCTCCGGGGCCGGCCGCATCGAACTTACCTTTGCGCCCGGGACCGATCCGGACCTGGCCTGGGCCCAGGTGCAGAATAAACTCCAGCTGGCCATGGCCAATCTGCCCGATACGGTGCAGCGCTCCGGCGTCAAGGTCAGCAAATCCACCCGGAACTGGCTCATCATCGTGGGTTTAACCTCGGAAGACGGCAGCATGAATGAGTTTGACCTGGCGGATTATGCCCAGGCAAACATCGAGCAGGTTCTGGCCCGGGTCCCGGGGGTAGGTGAAGTGGAAACCTTCACCTCCCAGTACGCCATGCGGATTTGGATAAGTCCGGAAAAGCTGACCGATTTCCGTCTTACCATGGAAGATGTCATCCAGGGATTGCAGGCCTACAACGTAGAGGTTTCCGCCGGTCAGTTCGGGGGGATACCCGCAGTGGCAGGGCAGCGGTTGAATGCCTCCATCATCGTGCAGAACCTGCTTAAGACACCGGAGGAGTTCGCCGCTATCCCCCTGCGGGTCAACCCCGACGGCTCCATCGTGCGGGTGCGGGATGTGGGCCGGACGGAGTTGGGCACCGAGCGCTATGGCAGCAAAGTGCTGTACAACGGTCAACCGGGGGCCGCCCTGGCCGTCCGGCAGGCCCCCGGCGCTAATGCCCTGAAAACCGCCGATGCCGTCAAGGCCAAAATGCAAGAGTTGTCCCATTATTTCCCTCCCGGCATGAAGGTCATCTACCCCTATGATACCACCCCGTTTGTTAAAGTAGCCATCAACGAGGTCGTCAAGACCCTCTTTGAAGCGATTTTCCTGGTCTTTCTGGTAATTTTTGTCTTCCTGGGGAATTTCCGGGCCACCCTGATTCCCACCCTGGCCGTGCCGGTGGTAATTTTGGGGACGTTTGCTGTCCTGGGCCTGTTCGGTTTCTCCATCAATATGCTCACCATGTTCGCCATGGTGCTGGCCATCGGCCTGCTGGTGGACGACGCCATCGTGGTGGTGGAAAACGTGGAGCGGGTGATGCGGGAAGAAGGGCTGCCCCCCAAAGAGGCGACCCGCAAATCCATGGGGGAAATCACCAGTGCTCTGATCGGCATCGGCCTGGTGCTGGCCGCGGTGTTCGGTCCCATGGCCTTTTTCGGGGGCTCCACCGGGGTCATCTATCGCCAGTTCTCGGTGACCATTATTGCCGCCATGCTTTTGTCAGTCGTAGTGGCCCTGATTCTGACGCCAGTACTGTGTGCTTCTCTCCTCAAACCGATGGCTGCCGGTCATGATCCGGCTCAGACCAGCTTTTTCCTTTTTCGACCCTTCTTCCGCTGGTTCGACCGCGGCTTTTTTTGGACCAGAGATAAATACGTGGTCATGGTCGATGGGATTTTGAGGCGTAAATACCGTTACCTGGTGGTTTACCTGCTGATCGTGGTGGCCCTGATATTTCTGTTTCAGCGGATGCCCACCGCCTATCTCCCTAACGAGGATCAGGGCATTATGTTTGTCCAAACGATGCTGCCGACGGGTTCAACCCTGGAGCAGACCCAGGAGATCCAGGATAAAGTCCGGGAGCATTTTCTGGTGGCTGAAAAGGACGCAGTGGCGTCTATTTTTACGGTAGCTGGCCGGGGCTTTTCCGGAGCCGGGCAGAATGTCGGACTGGCCTTTGTCAAGCTCAGAGACTGGGAACTGCGCCCGGGGGCGGACCTGAAAATCAACGCCCTGGTGGGACGGGCCATGGCCAAGTTCTCCCAGTTCCGCAACGCCATGGTGTTTGCTTTTCCCCCGCCGGCTGTTGTTGAGCTCGGCCGGGCGGGTGGCTTCGACTTTCAATTGCAGGATCGTATCGGGCTGGGACATGATGCCTTGATGCAGGCCCGGAATCAATTACTCGGCCTGGCTGCCCAGGACCCGAGGTTGACCCGTGTCCGTCCCAGCGGCCTGGAAGATGTGTCACAGTACCGCATCGAGGTGGATTGGGAAAGAGCCGGCGCTTTAGGGGTCCCCATCAACGCTATTCACCACACCGTGGCCGCGGCCTTCGGCAGCGCCTATGTTAACGACTTTATCCAGGGGGGCCGGGTCAAGCGGGTTTACGTCCAGGCTGATGCTCCCTACCGCATGTTGCCCAGCGACCTGGAGCGGCTCTTCGTGCGCAATGTTGAGGGGACGATGACCCCCTTCACTGCTTTTGCGTCCGGTTACTGGTTCAAAGGGTCGCCGCTCCTGGAGCGCTTCAACAGCTTCCCGTCCAGGAACATCTGGGGCGAACCGCCCCCGGGTAAGAGTTCCGGGGAGGCCATGCAGGCCATGGAGGAGATCGTGGCGCAGTTGCCCAAAGGCATCAGTTTTGACTGGTCCGGCATCTCCTACCAGGAGCGGATGGCCAAGGCCCAGACCGGGCTGCTTTATACCTTTTCCATAATCGTCATTTTCCTCTGCCTGGCAGCTCTGTACGAGAGCTGGACCGTCCCCTTTTCCATTCTGCTGGCCCTGCCCCTGGGGGTCATCGGCGGCGTCATGGCCTCATCACTGCGGGGCTTGCCCAACGATGTCTACTTTCAGATCGGTCTCCTAACTGTTCTGGGCCTCACCACCAAAAACGCCATTCTCATCGTGCAGTTCGCCATGGCTAAAATAGAGGAGGGCAAGGGGCTGATTGAGGCCACTTTGGAAGGATCAAAATTACGGCTCCGTCCCATCGTGATGACCTCTTTAGCCTTCGGTTTCGGGGTCCTGCCCCTGGCTTTGGCCAGCGGGGCCGGGGCCGGAGCCCAGACGGCCATCGGCACCGGCGTGCTGGGCGGCATGTTCACCGCCACCTTTTTGGCGATCTTCTTTATTCCCCTCTTTTTTGTGGTGGTGGTGCAATTTTTCGGCAAGAAGCATAAAGGAGCCGGGGCAGAGCCCGGTTCTGAAACGGTCAGTATGGCGGAGGGTCGGTGAGATGATCCGGAAGTTTTTATGGTTGGCCTTGGCAGCCGTTGTGCTCGGCGGCTGCACCATGACGCCGAAATATTCCCGGCCCAGTGCACCTATCCCTGTGGATTGGCCCAGCGGCCCGGCCTATAAGAACGCCGCCGCCTCCCCAGGGGCGCCTCTGGCCGAGGACCTGCCCTGGCGGGACTTTTTTACCGATGTCAAATTGCAGGAGATCATCACCACGGCCCTGGAAAACAACCGCGATTTGCGGCTGGCCACTCTGAATGTGGAACGGGCCCGGGCGTTATATCGCATCCAGCGGGCCGAACTTTATCCTGCAGTGGAGGCGGGGGCCCGGGCCAGCCGGGAGCGGGTGCACCTTTCCGGCACCAAAGGTTTAACCACCGTGGAACAATACGGCGTCAATCTGGGGCTTACCGCCTGGGAGATCGATTTCTTCGGGCGCATCCGCAGCCTGGCCCAAAGCGCCCTGGAAGAATATTTTGCCACGGCCCAGGGCCGCCGCAGCGCCCAGATATTGCTGCTGGCGGAAATTGCCAACGCCTATCTCACCCTGGCCTCGGATCGGGAAAACCTCAAACTGGCCCAGTCCACCCTGAAGACGCAGCAGGACGCCTACAATCTCATCCGGCGGCGTTTTGAGGTAGGGCTGGCCCCGGAACTGGACCTGCGCCAGGCCCAGACGCGCCTGGAGGCGGCCCGGGTGGACGTGGCCCTCTATACCGAACTGGCGGCCCAGGATGAAAATGCCCTGAATCTGCTGGCCGGCGCGCTGGTGCCGGCCGCCTTGCTGCCCCAGGAGTTAAGCACGATAAAACCCATGGCGGAGGTGACTCCCGGCCTGTCCTCCGAGGTGCTCCTGGGGCGCCCCGATATCCTCCAGGCAGAAAGCCTCCTCAAGGCTGCCAACGCCAATATCGGCGCGGCCCGGGCGGCTTTCTTCCCCCGTATTTCCCTGACTTCGGCCTTCGGCACGGCCAGCGGCGACCTGGGGGGCCTTTTCCAGTCCGGTTCCTATGTCTGGAATTACGCCCCTCGCCTCGTTCTGCCGATTTTCGATGCCCGCACCTGGTCGGGGCTCAAAGCCACCCGGGTGGAGAGGGAAATCGCCCTGACCAAATACGAAAAGGCCATCCAGACGGCCTTTCGGGAAGTAGCCGACGCCCTGGCCACCCGGGGGACCATCGGGGATCAGCTGGCCGCCCAGCAATCCCTGGTGGAGGCCACGGCGAGGGCCTATCAGCTTTCCAACGCCCGCTACGAGAAGGGCATCGATATCTATCTGACCGTCCTGGACGCCCAACGCTCCCTCTATGCCGCGCAACAGGGCCTCATCGCCACCCGCCTGGCCCAGCTTGCCAATCAGGTGCGGCTCTATACGGTCCTGGGCGGGGGCAGCGATTGAGGTTAAAGCAGGGAAGAGGGAAGAGGGAAGCGTTATTAATTTCGTAGGCGTTCAGCTATCAGCAATCAGCTTTCAGCAAAAACAATGGGTTAGGGAAACTAAGCGAAAAACCAGTGATCCACCACCTTAGAATAACTATTTTAATTTAAAGCATTAGCTGACGGCTGCAAGCTGACCGCTGAACGCTTACTTAATTTCTTCCTATTCCCCCTCCCATATGGGATAATCAGGACCGCCAGTTTTTATTAGTTATCTGGGTTACGATAAAAGATTGCCGGCAAAACCCGGGGAGCCTCCAACAGAGGAATATCATGCAGTTTTTGAATGATCCTGCTATGGTGGAAAAATTTTTCTCCCAGACCCGGAAATATTTCTTTACAGAGGTGCTCTCCTGGGCCATGGCGGCTCAAATTGCTGTCGTCGGCCTGGCCCTCCTGTTGGCGAGCAGGGCAATCCGGTCAATGCAAACCTGGTGTGACCGCCAGAGAGAAAAATGCGCCGCCCGGCAGGAAAAGTGCGACGATCTGGACACCATAATCTCATTTTTAAAAATTATCAGCCCCTTCTTGGCGTCTCTTATCGTCATCATTGCCTGGCGGGTTGCCGGGCATCTCAATTGGCCGCATGATGGTCTCCATATTGCCAGCATAATCCTGCTCACCATAAGCATGGTGCGTTTTATCACCGGGCAGATGCACAACCGGGTCTGGGCCAGCATCTTGACAGCAGTCATCTGGTTTTGGGCCATGCTTTATATGTTTCGGACAATTGATCCTTTGCTCGATTTTTTGCAGCATATAGATTTTAACCTCGGCCAGGTGCATCTGTCTCTCCTCATCATTTTACGGGCCTCAGTATTATCATTAATGCTGTATTGGTTCTGCCGGAAGCTATTGTTTGTCTGGCATTTCTGGCTTACCGCGGTCTCCGACCTGACGCCGGCGGTGCAGATCCTGTTCTCCAAGCTCGGGGGCATTTTTCTTTTTTTCGCCTCCATCCTATTGATATTACACTATTTAGGTCTTGATATCACTGTCTTCGCTCTGTTTGGCGGCGCCCTGGGGCTGGGGCTTGGTTTTAGCCTGCAAAAAGTGGTGGCTAATGTAATAAGCGGGTTTATCATCCTGGCGGATAAATCCATTAAACCTGGTGACGTGATTCAACTGGATGATACCTTCGGCTGGATTAACTCCCTGGGCAGCCGCTATACCTCCGTGATTTCCCGGGATGGCACAGAGCATCTTATCCCCAATGAAAAATTTATTAGCGACAGAGTGATTAACTGGTCCCATTCTCATAATTTCATCCGGTTACATCTGCCACTGGGAGTCTCCTATGAATCAGACCTGGAGAAAGCCCGGGACCTGATGTTGGCGGTAGCCGGGCGCACCCCCCGGATTCTCCAGGACCCCAGGCCTGCCTGTCGGTTGATGGGCTTTGGGGACAGCGCCATTAACCTGGAACTTCGGGTGTGGATCAGAGACCCCCAAAATGGCGTCGCTAACGTCAGGAGCGAATTGTATTGGGGGATCTGGAAGGAATTTCGGGAGCACAACATCCAGATTCCGTTCCCCCAGAGAGATGTGAACTTAAAGACAGTCCCTGATAGCAAAATTCGGACCGGACCGGAGGAAGGATGAAGCCCAGCCTTAGGTATTGGGAACCTAACGGTCCTGGGCGGAGGCAGCGGTTGAGGTGAAGAACAGGGAAGAGGGAAAAGGGAAGGATAATCAATTAGTTCCCTTTTCCTTGTTTTTTCTTGGAGGCAGCACGGAAGGCCTACTTACCGGCCGCGGTGGTCCAGCTTAAGGCCGCGGTGGGGCAATTATCCACGCAGACACTGCATTTCAGGCAATCCCCGCGCTGGTTCATACCGCCCGGCTCCCTTAAACCCACCGGCGCCAGTTGCATGGGGCATTTTTTAGCGCACAGGCCGCAATCCCGGCACTGCGACTGCTCCAGATGCAGGGGCTGCCGGTTTTGTCCCACCCAGTTGGACATGGTGCCGATGGGGCAGAGGTAGCACCAGCTCCGCTGCTGGAAGATAACCCCGAGAATAACCCCGGCCCCGGTGGTGATGGTGAGCAGGATGACGAAAAAGCCGCCGATGGCCCAGGGGTCGGGCCAGAGGCGGATGAGCTGCACCGTGAGCACGGTCATGAGCAGGCCCATGACCCCCAGCCGCATGGGGGTGGAGCGCAGGGCCTGGGGAATCCGGCCATGGCGGCTCACCCGGCTCAAAAGGCTGTCGGCAAAAGAGCCCCGGGGGCAGAGCCAGTTGCACCAGGATCGGCCCTGGAAAGCAGCGATGCCGATGCCCAGCAGCATGCACAGCGGGATAAAGTAGCCGATGAGGGGATAGAACCAACCGGCGGCGAGAAACACTATAAAAGCGCTTCCCATAATGAGTTGTTTAATCTTGCGGACGTGCGCAGCGCGGGCGGCCTGGGTCTTTCTTTCCCGCCGGGTGAGGGCCCCGGCATCGGCGGTCGACGGCTGGGGCTGTAATCCACAGGCCAGGGAATCCTGGTAAGTTGCGGTTGACATGGTGAGTCCTCCAATTATTATTATTAAAATAATTATTAATTGCGCAATAAAGCAATATAATGATTAAAAAAAAACAGCATTAGGAAGCGGCCCGGATTCGTCGGCAATGGCAGACAGGGCAAGCCCGGCAATGCCGAAGGGAAAAGATTTTTAATTGTTGCCCTTATCCCTTCGAACTTTGAACTTTCCCTCCCGGTCCCCATACATATAGCGGCCTAAAGATGCGCGTCGTCGGGCTGCTTCGCCTCCGGCTGCTCCCGGGACAGGGAGCCCCGCTCCGCCAGGGCCTCCAGCAGCACCTGGCGCATCACCCGGCAGGCCTCTGTGATGTGGGGGGTGGCCAGCCGATAGAAAATCGTGGTTCCCTCCCGCCGGGTGGCCAGGATGCCCTTCTGCCGCATCACCGCCAGGTGCTGGGAGAGATTCGGCTTGGCGATCTCCAGGGCTTCCACCATGGCCCCCACGGAACGCTCCCCATCCTTGAGAAGGTTCAATATCTGCAGACGCTTGGGATTGGCCAGGGTCTGGCAGATATCGGCCTGCAGCTCGAAGAAGCGGGCCTCCTCGGCGGACAGGGGGGGAGTAGGTGACTTTTCTGATTTTTTATAGTTGCGCATCATTGAAATAATAGTAACACCGCAATTTCAATCTGTCAAGGGTAAACCTCTAATCGAGTAAAACTATTATAGGAAGAGCCTCTGGCAGAATAGTTGTTTTTTGTCATCCTGAACGAAGTGAAGGATCTTAACTTGTAATAGACATTAGATTCTTCGCTTTGCTCAGAATGACAAGGAAAGGCCAGCCCGGAGATCGATTATTCCCTCCCGGCCCTCCGGTCTATTTTCTTTTCAGGCCCAAGGCTGCGGCCACCTGCCCCACCAGGTCTTTGGTAAACTCCTCTACTTCCTCCGGGGTCCAGGGGGAGTGGGCCGGCATGGTGGCTGGGGTGAGGAGGCGGGGGTGATTCTGGTATTCCGGTTTGGGGGTGACCTGGAATTCCGGCGGGAAAGTGTTGTCGAAGTACATCTGTTGGAAACCGATGAATTTCAGGTGATGGGCCGTGGCGTCCACCACCGCGGTTTCCTCCGGGCGCACCAGCCCGGTC
>VGSX01000110.1 GCA_016874895.1 Deltaproteobacteria bacterium | reverse complement strand
CGGTGGCGATGATCTGGTCCAGCTTTTTCTGGCCGTAAGCCAGCCGCTCTTCTTTATAGGGATTCTGCAGGAAGCCGCCGCCGCCGCCGCAGCAGTAGTTGTTGGACATGTTGGGGGCCATATCCACGAAGTTTTCTTCCCCCACACAGGCCTTGACAACGGCGCGCAGGTCCTGGGCGCATTGGTCGCCGAAGCTCTTCCGGATGATGTTGCAGGGGTCTTGAACGGTGAATTTGATCTTGAGGTTTTTGTTCCAGTCGGAGTTGACCTTTAGTTTGCCTTCCCGGAGCCATTTGGCATAGAAGGTGAAAATACTGAGGACTTCGAGGTCGGTTTTAATTTTGTGTTTTTGCAGTCCGGCCCGGACCGCGAAAGTGATGTGCCCTCATTCGGTGTTGAGGAAGACTTTACAGCCCAGCTCCTCCGCTTTCCTGATGGACATCTCGGTAATGTGTTTCCAGGCATCGTCGTCGGCCAGAAACATGCAGTAATTCTCGGCCGCCCAGCCTTTGCTGCCGTAGGTCCAGTCGGCCCCTACCATGTGCAGGATCTTCCAGAGGGGTCCCAGCTCTTCCGGTTCATTCACCGGTTCCCGGGAATTCTGATTCAGGAAGAAGTAAGCGCCTTCTTTATCGATGGGCGCCTGCATGTCTTCGAAGCCGGGTTGTTCCCGGATTACTTCCAGCACGTCGTTGACGATGAACTCGAAGTCCTCTTCCCGGGTGCCCATGGCACTGCAGGTGTCGGTGCTCAGGGCGGCATCACAGGAGCGCAGGATACCCCGAGGGCGCTGGTCCCGGGGCCAGGAAGCCCGCATATTAAAGATCAGCTGCGGGATATTAACGTTCATGGGGCAGGCATGGACGCACCGGGTACACATGCTGCACATCCAGGCCCAGGGGGTTTGCTTGAGTTCTTCATCCATACCTAAGGCTGCCATCCTGACGATCTTACGGGGATCCATGCCGTGCAAACCGGTGGCCGGGCAGCCAGCCGCACAAGTCCCACAGGTCAGACAGGCATTGAGATTGCCCCCATCCGGGAGCTTCTCCATGACAATGTCTTTGAAGGACTTTTCCTTCTTTTTCTTGATTACTAAGGGTTCTTCCGCCATTACTTACCCCTTTTTTGGGTTTCCAATCAGAATTACTTGGTCATAATTTTGTATATAGTAATTATACTACTTTTCTTTTTTAGTGTCAATGGGATATCCCCCAGGCCGCGCTGGCGGCCCGGGGTGTGGTTCATTCTTTGCTATCCTGCCCAAGGCAGTAAGGCCTTAAACCTGAGGTCTGGGATAGAGTCCGCCGCCCTGCACCAGTTCAGGAACCTTCTCTTCCCATTCGATGGCCATGATGTGGAAGCCCTTGATGCCGGGCAGTTCCTTGAGTTCCTGGATCATTTCGATGGCCATCTTGATGCCCTCGTCCGCCTGCTTTTCCTTGGGTACGCCTTTGAGACGGTCAATGAGGTTATCGGGCACGTCCATGCCCGGGACCTTGGTCTTCATGTAGCGGGCCATACCCAGGCTCTTGAAAGGGGTGATGCCGGCCATGATATAGGTCTGGTCGGCATAGCCCTTGTCCACCGCGATTTTCATCCATTCCTTAAATTTGGGAATGTTGTAGATGCACTGGGTCTGGATGAACTCCGCCCCGGCATTGATTTTTTTGCCCAGGCGCATGGCCCGGAGCTCTACGTTGGGCCCGGCAAAGGGATTTTCCGCGGCCCCCACAAAAATTTCCGGGCGCACCTTCATTTGATAGCCGCTCAGGAGCTTGCCCTCATCCCGCATCAGTCGGACGGTCTGGATGAGTTGCACCGAATCCAGGTCAAAGACGTTGGCGGACGTGGGATGGTCGCCGAAGCTCTGGTGGTCGCCGGTGAGGCAGAGCATGTTGTTGATGCCGAAAGCCGCGGCTCCCAGGATATCGCTCTGCATGGCGATGCGGTTCCGGTCCCGGGTGGTCATCTGCAGGACCGGCTCCACGCCCAGCTGCTTCAACTTGATGCAGGAGGCCAGGCTGCACAGCCGCACTACCGAGGTCTGGTTATCGGTGACATTTACCGCGTCCACATAATCCTTAATTAAATGCGCCTTGTGATCGATCTCAGCCCCATCGGCGCCCCGGGGCGGGCCCACTTCCGAAGTGACCCCTAAATGGCCCGCTGCCATGATTTTTTCTAACTTGCTGGGTGTCTTTGTGCTCATTCCCTAAATCCTCTCTTACAGATCTGCACCGGGCCGCCAGCGGGCGGCCCGGACCTTCGTGTTTAATGAGCGCTGCCGTGCTGAGGCTCCGCTTTCCGCAGGTCTTCCCGGATGATGACCCGGGGGCCGCCGTCCCGGCTGGACCGCCAGTTCTTGGGATCCACCGGTTCCAGGAAACGATTCATCTGTCCCAGGGTCTCCAGGCGTTCATAAATCAGATGCCAACCGCAGGGCGTGTCCTTGCTGATTTCGCACTTCCCGGCCTCGGAACCGCCGCAGGGGCCGTTGAGCATCCGCTTGGAGCAGCGGGCGATGGGGCAGATGCCACCGGTGGTCCCTAAGACGCACTGGCCGCAGCCGGCACAACGCTCTTCAAACAGACCCCGGTCGGCGTTAATGCCCATGAAATGGGTGTCAACGCCGGGGAAAACGACTTTCTTGGGATAATTCTCAGTGAGATACTGGATACCGCAACCGCAGGCGATGGAGACCACGGCGTCGGCATTTTCCATCATGTCTTTCAATTCCTCGAGGTACTCTTTGTCGCACTGGCGGGTGATCGTCGTCTCCACCACCTCGTGGTCCTTCCCGGCTTGGGTATAGTAGAGGCGCAGGGCGGAGCCTAATACCTTGGCTTCTTTCATGCCCCCGGCTTCGCAGACGGTGACGCAACCGTCGCACCCGGCAACGAGTATCTTATTATAATCCTTGACAAAGTCAATAATTTCTTCCAGTGGTTTGGGTGTTGCCTTTATCATCAGGCTGCCTCCTAAAGCCTATGCGGCTTTCTTTTCGTGAGCTAAGCGGATGGGGCTCGGCCCCAGTTTCATGATTCGTTCGTCAAATTCCCGACAGATCTCGGCCCATCTGGAGCCCTGCCCGGCGGAGAGGTTATACATTTCCACCCGGTCCTTGCCCACGCCGGTCTTTTCCAAAATTTCCTTGGCGCGCTCCACCCGTTTCCGGGCAAAGAGGTTGCCGTGCATATAGTGGCAGTCGCCCTCCAGGCAACCTGCCACAAAAACCCCGTCCGCCCCTTGCTCCACCGCCATGAGGATATGAATCAGATCCACCCGGCCGGAGCAGGGAACTTTAATGATGTGGATGTGCGTAGGGTACTGCAGTCGCATCGAACCTGCCAGGTCCGCAGCCGAGTACGCTCAGTAACTGCAGCAGAAGGCGATAATTTTCGGTTGAAATTCCATGGTCCACTCCTTATTCGAAAGCTAAAATGCTGGCAGCTATTTGATCATCCTCGTAGTGCGACAGCTGGATAACGTTGGCCGGGCATTCCGAGGCGCAGATGCCGCACCCCTGGCAGATGGCCTCGTTGATCTCCGAGACGTTATCCTCATTGATCTGGGGCACATTGTAGGGGCAACTGCGGACGCACACCAGGCAGGCGGCGCACCGGCCGGGTTCCACGTGGGACACCACGCCGCTGATGGTCTGTTTGGTGTCCGCCAGGAAGCCGCCGGCCCTGGCCGCGGCCGCCATGGCCTGGGCGATGCTCTCACTGATCAGCTTGGGCGCATGGGCCATACCGCACAGGAAGATGCCCTCCGAGGAGAAGTCCACCGGCCGCAGCTTGGCATGGGCTTCGATGAAGTACCCGAAGGCGTTGCGCGGCAGTTTCAACATGCTGGCGAACTGCTCGGTATCGTTGGCCATCACCCCGGCGCTGAGGATCAGGGCGTCCGGGTTGATCTTCACGGGCATCTGCAACACATGGTCGATGAAGGTGACACTGAGGCCGTCTCCTTCCTTGGTGACCTCAGGCGCTTTTTCCGGGTCGAAGCGGGCGAAGATGACGCCCAGATCCCGGGCCTTGCGGTAATAATCCTCCAGGACGCCGTAGGTCCGCATATCCCGATACAGTATGACCACGTCCATGTTGGGGTTCAGTTCCTTCAACTGCAGGGCGTATTTCACCGCGCCCTGGCAGCAGACCCGGCTGCAGTTGGGGTTTTCCTCATTGCGGGAGCCCACGCACTGGATAAAGACGGCCTGATCCCACTTGGCCACTTCGCCTTTGCTGGCGTGAATCTTCTCCCCCAATTCCAACTGGGTGAGCACCCGGCCATCCTCGCCGTAGAGGAATTCCTTGGGTTTATACTCATGCCCGCCGGTGGCCACTACCACGACCCCGTGATCGATGGCCTTTTCTTCCTCGGCCACCTTGAACCGGGTGTTGAAGTTGCCTTTATAACCGCCGAAACCCACGACCTCGGCCCCGGTGTAGAGCTCGATCTTGTCGTGGCTCTGAACCTTTTTCGCCAGGTCGGCCACATACGCCGGCACGTCCAGGCCTTCGATGGTGTGATGGATTTTCTTGGCGATGCCGCCCAATTCCCCCTCTTTTTCCAGGAGTATGGTTTTGAATCCCTGGTCGGCCAGGTTCAGGGCCGCATTCATACCGGCGATGCCACCGCCCACTACCAGGGCCCGCTCGATGATGTTCAGGGGTTTTTCCACCAGCGGCTTGAGCACCGAGGCCCGGGCCACCGCCATCTTGAGCAGGTGTTTGGCCTTTTCCGTGGCGCTGTCGAACTCCTTCATGTGCACCCAGGTGTCCTGGTTGCGGATGTTGGCCATCTCGAACATATATTTGTTCAGGCCGGCATCCATGATGGTTTCCCGGAACAGGGGCTCATGGGTCAGGGGCGTACAGGCGGCCACCACCACCCGGTTCAAGTTTTGATCTTTAATAACCTGAAGCATCCTGTCCTGGGTGTCCTGGGAGCAGGTAAAAAGATTGTCTTCCACCAGCACCACATTGGGCAAGGTGGCGGCATACTCCTTTAAAGAGGGCATGCTCAACAGGCCGCCGATATTGATGCCGCAGTTACACAGAAAGACGCCGATGCGGGGAGCCTCCAGGGACCGGTCTACCTGGGGCGGCAGTTCCTTGGTCTTGGTCAGGGTCCAGCGGGCCTCTCCCAGGGCGGCGCAACAGCCACCCGCGGCCGCAGAGGCTTCCATGACCGACTGGGGGATGTCTTTGGGCGCCTGGAAGGTGCCGCAGACATAGACGCCGGGCTTGGAGGTCTGCACCGGGGTGAAGGGGTCGGTCTGGGCCAACTGGTGCTGGGTCATTTCCACGCCCAGTTTGTGGGCCAGCTTAATGACATCGCCGCCCACCTGGAAGCCCACCGACAGGGCTACCATGTCGAAGGTCTCGCTCAGGAACTCTCCTTCTTCGGTGACATAGTTGACCATGACGTCGCCCCCGGGCACCGGATCCAGACTGTGTACCCGGCAGCGGATGAAGCGGACGCCCAACTCCTGGGCCCGGTTGTAGTACAATTCAAAATCCTTGCCGTAGGTCCGCATATCCATGTAGAAAATGGTGGTCTCCAGCGGTTCCTTGCTGTGCTCCATGGAGATCACCGCTTCTTTAATGGCATACATGCAGCAGACGGAAGAGCAGTAGGAATTGTATTTCACGTCCCGGGAGCCCACGCACTGCAGCCAGGCCATCTTCTTGGGCTCTTTATGGTCCACCGGCCGGACTAAATGGCCTTCATACGGTCCGGAGGCGCTGAGAATACGCTCCAGCTCCAGGCTGGTGACCACGTTGGGGATACGCCCGTAGCCCCAAACGTCGGCAATGCTCGGGTCAAAGACCTTGGCACCCGAGGACATGATCACGGCGCCCACGTTGATATCCATTTCCTGGGGCTTCTGGCTGTGGTCCACGGCCTTGGGCTGGCAGTTGATGGCGCACTGCATACACTCGGAGCAGACCCCGCAGTTGACGCAGCGGGCCGCTTCGGCCTGGGCCACCTCAGGGGTGAAGCCCAGGTTGATTTCGTTAAAACTCTTGGTCCATTCTGCCACCGGCAGGTGGGGCATCTTGGCCCGAAGTTCTTTGGGGGTATTGGCCGGAATGGGGTTCCAGTCGCCGTGTTCATCATAACGCCACGGGAACTCCCGGTCTTCCTTCAGGTCCTGGCCCCGCAGGTAGCGGTCGATGGAGATGGCCGCTTCCCGGCCGCCAGCCACCGCGGCAATGGCGATATACGGTCCGGAGACCACGTCGCCACCGGCAAAGACCTCTTCCCGGCTGGTCTGCAGGGTCTGGGGATCGGCCTCGATGAGGCCCCGGGGGCTCAGCTTGACCTTATCGGCGTCGGTGATGAAGCTCAATTCCGCCTTCTGGCCGATGGCCATAATCACCACGTCGGCGTCTTCGATGCGGGTCTGGTCCTCAAAATAGGTGGGGGAGAACCGGCCCTGCTCGTCAAAGACCCGCTCCACGGCCTTGAGTTCGATGCCCTTTACCTTACCGCCCTCGGCCACGATCTGCTTGACGCCCCAGCGGTGTTCGATCGTGCAGCCGGCCTGTTCCGCTTCTTCCACTTCCCAGGGGGAGGCCGGCATTTCTTCCCGGGTTTCCAGGGCGATGATCTTCACTTCGGTGGCGCCGTTGCGTAGCGCGGTCTGGCCCACGTCCATGGAGACGTTGCCGCCGCCGATAACCAGGACTTTTTTCCCTTGAGTGGGAGAATTGCCGGTGGTGGCGAATTCCTTGAGATAGTCGACGCCCCACAGCACCCCCTCGGCGTCGGAGCCGGGCACCGGGATTTTCAGGCTGCCCTGGCAGCCCACCCCCAGGAACACCGCCCGGAAGCCGTCTTTGGTAAGGAGGCTGTCAATGGTGCGGTCGCCGCCCAGGGGGCTGTTCAACCGGATTTCCACGCCGCAGCGCTGGATATAGTCCACTTCTCGTTTCAGCACGTTCCGGGGCAGGCGGTATTCCGGGATACCGTAGCGCAGCCAGCCCCCGGCCTCGGCCGCAGCCTCGAAGATCACCGGCTTGTAGCCCATCAGGGCCAGGTGGTAGCCGCAGGCCAGCCCCGAGGGACCGGCGCCGATGATGGCCACCGGCTGCTCGTTTTTGGTCACTTCCGGCACCGGCAGGGTGTCCCAATCCACCTGGTCGGCCACGAACCGCTTCAAAGAGCAGATGGAGATGGGCTCTTCCACCTCGGCCCGGCGGCAGACGCTCTCGCAGGGATGCGGACAGACCCGACCGATGACCCCGGGGAGGGGCAGCCGGTTCATAATGATATCCAATGATTCCTTAAACTTGCCCACCTTGATGAGCTGCACGTAGCCCTGGGCCGACAGGTTGGCCGGACAGTTCTGCACACACGGAGCCCGGTCCAGTTTTTTGATGCCAAAGGCCGAGGGGATGGCCTGGGGATACAGCCGGTAAATGGCCTGCCAGTCCCCCAGACCGGCGTTGAACTCGTTGGGCATGGCCACCGGACAGACCTTGGTGCAGTCCGAACACCCGGTGCACTTGGACATATCCACGTACCGGGGATGTTTCTCCAGCTTTACCTGGAAATTTCCCGGCTCGCCGGAAATCTCTTTGACATCCGTCAGGGTGTGGATTTCGATGTTCAAATGCCGCCCGCATTCCACTAACTTGGGCGAGATAATGCACATGGAACAGTCATTGGTGGGGAAGGTCTTGTCCAATTGGGCCATGATGCCGCCGATGGCCGGCTTGGTCTCCACCAGATGGACGTACAGACCGGCCTTGGCCAGATCCAGGGCGGCCTGGATACCGGCAATGCCCGCGCCCACCACCATGACCGCACCGGTGTTGCCGTTGCCGCCACTCGCTTTCTTTTTCTTCTTTTCCTCTTTTGCCATATGTTCGTCCCTGTTACTGATAGTTATTAAAACTCGCAAGAAAACCGATGCCAACGAGCCCCAAACGCCGCCCGCCGCCGCTTGGCTGAACCGGCTTCAATAACCGCCACTGAAACCACCGCCCTCCGGCCGGGAAATCGCCTGAGCTGCGGCACCGCTTTCCCTGGAAGGTGATTCCCTGCTTGGCGTGATCCACCCTTTATCCATCACCTGATCCGCAGGTAAAGCCCGGATTAATGACAAATATCACAAGGCTGGACCCCAAAATAGCAGACCCTCCGCCGTTAGTCAAACAAATGACTAAAAAATCCTTTTAATAGCCATCTTTATTTGTATTATTTTTCTTATTGCCTTGCAAGGGAATAATGTCAAGTCAGAAATTTACTGTGGCTGCTCGGGTGAACTAATGTTCTCATAAGGCTTTGAGAAACTCGGCTGGGATTTAGATAAGGTTGTTAACCCCCCCTCCGGACGAGTAGTCCTAGTTAAGGGTCGTTGTTTCTACCCCTGCTTATTATTTCAGGTGATCAGGTGTCTGCGGGGTTGAAGTCCATAAAACGCCAACGTCGCCGGCAGGGGTGGCAACCGACTCCGACATTAACTCCCGGAATAATCGCCGGGAACTGGCCCGGGCGAAGGGATTCTGGCAAATCGGCAAGGTTTGAAACTGCTTGATTAAATTGCAGGTCAAGGATATTGTTGAAGGGTAGGTTTTTTTATAATTAAGAAACTCACTACCTGCAATTCTTCAGGAGAACTATCTATGTGTTTAAGCATCCGCCGCACCTGTGTCTGCGGCAAAACCGAGGCCCAGTTCATGCATCGGGATAATATCCTGCCCGAGGCGATCCTGGTCAATCTGTATTGCCCGGCATGCTGCGGCCAGGCCGACTGGGACGGGGAAGCCATGACCGAGGACGGGGGCTGGATTCTGGAATATGACATGGAGGGGGCCAGATTTCTTTTGTGGGACAAGGGCATGGCCAGGGAGGTGACCCCCGATATCCTGTTTGAGGAGGGGTATTGCAGTTGGAACGGTCTGACTCCCACTGATCTGGCGGAAAGAACCAGACTGCACGCTTCCCTGGCGCCTCTTTTGCAGGGGGATCGCCTCACCTATATCAACGCCTTGAAAAAAACCATGATCACCTACGTAAACGAGCTGAAAGCCGCGGGTTGGCGCAAAGCGCAACATGTCTAAGAGATAATTTTCCCCGGGGTTGGGTCTGATGCTGAGTCTGCCGGATATTCAAGCCGCCCAGGAACGGCTGCAGGGGATGATTATACCGACTCCCCTGGTATACTCGCAAACCTTAAGCAAAATGTGCGGTCGGAAGGTTTTCCTCAAGCTGGAGAATCTCCAGACCACCGGTTCTTTTAAGCTGCGGGGCTCCCTCAATAAATTACACCTCCTGCCGGAGATGCACCGAACCGCCGGGGTGGTGGCGGCCTCGGCGGGCAATCACGCCCAGGGGGTAGCCTACGCCGCGGCCCTGGCCGGGCTGCCGGCCACCATCGTCATGCCCCAGTGGGCCTCCCTGTCCAAACAGGCGGCCACCGAGGGCTATGGCGGCCGGGTAATACTGCACGGCCAGAGCCTGGCCGAGGCCCTGGCCCACGCCCAGGAGCTGGCCCGGGAGGGCCTTACCTTTATCCATCCCTATGACGATCCCGAAATCATTGCTGGGCAGGGAACTTTGGGCCTGGAGATCATGTCTGCCCTGCCGGAGGTGGATGCAGTCCTGATTCCGGTGGGCGGAGGCGGCCTGGCGGCCGGCATAGCCCTGGCCATCAAGTCCCTCAAATCCCAGGTCCGTATCTACGGGGTGCAGAGCAGTCTGGTGCCCTCGGCCCAGGCTGCCTTTGAGGCCGGCCGGCCCACGCCGGTTCCCGGCGCTCCCACCCTGGCAGACGGCATTAACGTCACCTGCCTGGGGCAGCATACCTTCCCCCTGCTGCATCAGTGTTTAGACGGCCTGGCCTTGGTCAGCGAGGCTGAAATCGCCGATGCGGTCCTGCTGCTGCTGGAAAAGAAGAAGGTCCTGAGCGAAGGGGCCGGCGCCGTGCCGGTGGCGGCCCTGCTGCATGTCCTGAGCAAGAAGGATTTAGGGGAGCGGGTAGTGCTGGTCATCAGCGGCGGCAATATCGATATCCCCCTCCTGGAGCGGGTGGTGCAGCGGGGTCTGCTCCATTCCCGGCGCCTGCTCAGCATCCAGGTGGCGCTGCCGGACAGCCCCGGCTCCTTGGGTGCTCTGGCCGGACTGGTGGGGCAGGCCGGGGCCAACATCCTGCACCTGGCCCACGACCGGCTGAGCCTGGACCTGCCTTTGCGCCAAACAAGGGTTAAATTGGATCTGGAGACTTTGGGCGCGGCGCACTGCGAGCATATTTTAGAGACTCTGCGCCAGGCCAGCTATCGGGTGGAGATACCGGAGGGAGAGGGTTTTTAGTTTCCAGTTTCCAGTTTGGGAACGCCTTTATCCTCGTATCCTCGTTCCCAAGTTGTACTTGGGAACGCCTAATAACTCAAAGCTGAGCTTTGACACCCCAGCAAGGGCGGGCGCGGCGGCCCACCCCACTAATTAAATGAAGACA
>VGSX01000109.1 GCA_016874895.1 Deltaproteobacteria bacterium | reverse complement strand
GTTTCCTACCCGGCAGGAGGCCGGGATGTAGCCGGCGTGGTGCAGACTCTAACGCAGATCAGCCCTGGTCCGGATGGAGTCCCGGCCTTGGATGCCGTATTCATCCCTGATGAAGCTGCAGTTGCGGCCTCCGTGGCCCAAGCCATCGCCTCCGCCGGACTCAACCGGGTCCGGCTTCTGGGAACCAATATTCTGCACTTCCCGGAAACTTTACTATATGCGGACTCGCTGGAGGGGATTCTCTTCTCGGATGGTTTTTTAGCCACTGATCCAGACCCATCGGTTATAGCCTTTGTGGCGGACTTCCGGCACCGGTTCCAGCAGACCCCCGGCTATTTGGCGGCCCAGGGTTACAGCAGTATGCGATTGCTCGCCGAGACCCTTAAAGATTTTCCCGGTCTCGGTCGGACCGAGTTTGCCCAGAAACTCCGCCACCAGACCCAGCCACCGGGTTTTTCCCTGTTTAAGGTTTTTAACGCCGACCGTGAGGCGGAATTAGCCATCAAAATTGTGACCATTAAGGGCAAGGCATTTCATCTGGAGCGATAACCGCATAATCGCATCATACTCCGGGGGGCACGGTGACCCGCCCCACCAGAAAGAAGAGGGACTCTATGTTTCCAGAAATCTGCGGCAGTCTCACCTTTGTTCCCGGTTTTTTGGTGGGCCACGCCAGCGACTTTAAGAATCTCACCGGCTGCACCGTCATCCTCTGCCCTCCCGGCACCGTGGGGAGCATCGATGTCCGGGGCTCTGCGGCCGGCACCCGCCAGATCGACGCTTTGCAGAGCTATCACATCGTCAACGAGGTGCAGGCCGTGTTCCTCTCCGGGGGCAGCGCCTTCGGTCTGGACGCGGCCGGCGGGGTCATGGAGTTCCTCGAGGAGAGGGGTTATGGCTTTGACGTGGCCATCACCCGGGTACCCACGGTGCCCGCAGCAGTGATCTTTGACCTCTCCCTGGGGAACTGCCGGGTGCGGCCGGATAAGGCCATGGGCTATGCCGCCTGCGTCCAAGCCACTGCCGGGGCCGTGGCGGAGGGCAGCGTCGGGGCCGGAACCGGGGCTTCCGTGGGAAAACTGTTCGGCATCACCCAGGGCATGAAGAGCGGCCTGGGCAGCGTCTGCCTGGCGGGTCCCAATGGCCTGCTGGTGGGCGCCCTGGTGGTGGTGAACGCCTTCGGGGACGTGCGGGATTGTAACACCGGCGCCTTGATTGCCGGAGCCCGGCTTTCTCCGGAAAGCGCCGAATTTGCCGACACCGCTGCCTATATCCGCCAAGGCATCGTCCGCCACAGTTTCGGCGAACCCAACACTACCCTGGGAGTCATCGCCACCAACGCCCGCCTGACCCGGGAACAGGCCCATAAAGTCGCCCAAATGGGCCACAACGGCCTGGCCCGTAGCATCACTCCCATACATACCCTGTTCGACGGAGATATAGTCTTTGTCCTGTCGCAACCCATGGTTGAGGCCGATCTGCACGTGGTGGGCCTGTTGGGGGAAGCGGCCCTGCAACTGGCCATCGACCGGGCCATCAGACTGGCCCATGGCTTGGGGGTGCTGCCGGCTTATGCGGACCTATGCTGAGAAGTTCAAAGTTCAAGACATAGGGACTATCGGACAGGAATATTTCTCAGCCAGCTCGACTTGCCCCCAGAGCAGGATCAATAAATATTTGTCTATTATTATTTTCATATCCTCAATTTAAAGCCGATCCGCCTGTATCGGCAAAAATAAATCGGAAAAATTCAAGGTTTGCCAAAACAAACCGATACTATTAACAATTACAAAACTTCCAACCCTGTGGTTGAAATCACCTGCAATGCCCGGTCAGTTATCACGGCGCGGAAGGAAGGATATGAAATGAAAAGCCAAGTCTTCATCAGTGATCATACTCCCCCCCGCCAGCAGCTTAAAATTATTATGAAAGCCCTCCACTGCCTCCGGCAGGCGCCAGACCTGAGGGATCATAAAATCCAACCGGTTGCCACCGCCCTGCGCAATAAAACCTATTATATTGATCGTCGCAAATTGGCCGACTGTCTGATTACCGGCCTGTTGATGGGCTGCCTCTGAGCTGCTGGCTTTTACACCCTTGATTTTTAAAAAATCATGAGGGCCGGTCTGAAGCAGGCTAATACGTGCTCTTACTGATGCGATTCCCCTTTACCAGAGGGGATTTTTTTTTGGTCCAAGCAGAAATAATCCTGTTGATAAATCATTACAAAGTATGAAAAAAGGCATACGCTGCATCATCTGGCGGGCACGGCGTCCCGTCCCACCATCAAATATGCTTGAAGCTGGGACCGATTACCTCTCAAAACTGTTAAAATTCAATCCGTAAGCCGGCGGCTGATATCTGGGTGTTGCAGACTTAACCCAATCCCGGGTCGTTGCCAGCTTAACAGCCGAGCGCCTCGCCGGTCTCGGTAATTCCTGCTTGACAGGTGACAGTTAGGTTATTAGAGTAATTCGTGCCTCATGTCACATGAGTTTATCGTCTAAGGAGACGCATATGGGCTTATGGGAATGGTTACTGACTATCTCTGCCAGCTCCGGAGGGCCGGGTCAACCTTTTACGGCCCAGTGGCAGTATGTTACTGCGGCCTTGGTGGCCCCGGCCCTCATCGGGGCTCTCTGGGCTGGCATAATCATCCTGGCGGAAAGAATCTTCGGCCTGAGATTGGGCGGCGGCGGCATCTGAGCGCGTACTGATTTCCAAACATAATAGGATGTTCTCATGAACGTGACGCTTCCGATAGCCAGCTATTGGCAAAAAGTCCTGCATCCGGAATTGGCCAGGCTCACTGAACCCCTGCAGGGATGGTTTTTCACCATCCAGAGCAACGGCGATCTGGCCGTCAGCCTCCCGGCTTTGGTGCTTGTGGGCCTGACGGTGGGTCTGTTAACCGGTTTTTTTGGGGTCGGCGGCGGTTTCTTGATGACTCCCTGGTTGAACGTTTTTTTTAATGTTCCCTATAACGTGGCCGTGGGAACGGACCTGACGCAGATGGTGGGAACCGCCACCATGGCCAACCTGCGGCAGGGCGGGGCCGGCTATGTGGATTTCAAACTTGGGTTTTTGCTTTTTGGCGGCAGTATCTTCGGGGTGGAGATCGGGGCCCGGTTGGTGGAACTGCTCAAGGCCGGGGGCGGCTTCGTGGTAGGAGGACTGAGGATCACGGTATTACAAACGGTCATGACCCTGGTTTACGGCCTGCTCATGGGCTGGATAGCCTCATTGGTCTTTAAGGAAGCCAGAGCCGCTCTCCGGAAGGAGCACCAGGGGGCGACGCCGGTAGCCATGGCGGCCCCGGTGGCCGGCCGGTTACGCACCATCCATCTCAGACCCCTGGTCTCCCTGCCGGTTTCGGGGGTTGAGGCCATTTCTTTGTGGGTCATCCTGGGAGTGGGATTCTTTAGCGGCCTGCTCACCGGCCTGCTGGGGGTGAGCGGCAGTTTTATCAGGATGCCGGCCCTGATTTACGTCCTGGGAGTGCCCACGGTGGTTTCCATCGGCACCAACCTCTTTGAGCTGCTGCTCACTTCTTTATACGGCACCTTGACCCACAGCGTCAAGGGCAACGTAGAGCTGGTGCTGGTGATCATCCTCCTGGCGGCCGGCGCGCTGGGCAGCCAGGCCGGCGCCGCCCTGCAGCGCAAGTTCGCCCATCCCCGGCTGCAGCTGGCCTTTGCCGGGGTGATGTTTTTCACCATCGGGTTGATGCTGCTTAAATTGTTCCGGTGATGCTTTCGGCTCTGGGAGACTCTGTTATGAAAAGTTCACCATGTAGGGCGGGAAAGCGGAGCGCATCCCGCCTTCAAACTGAAAGCTGAAGGCCTGTTATTTGGCCACCAGGGCGGCAATAGTGGCCTTCAGCCGGTGGGGGTCTTCGGCTTTTTCCAAAAAAGCCGCAGCATCGGCAATGACAGTGCCCTGGGGGGGGCCAGGGTGAAAGGAGTGAATGATGACGGGAAGGGTAGGATAAAAGGTTCTGAGCCTGTCCTGCAGATTAGCTTCAATTACATAAGGAACCTCGGGATCCAGAATGAGGAGATCCGGCAGTTCTCCCTGGGTCAGCAGACCCAGGATCTCCGGCGCATCCCGGGCTACAATAACGATATAGCCCTCGCTCTCCAGTTCCCGCCGCAACAGCTCCCGGACATGCCGGTTCCGGTCTGCAAGCAGAATGCGGACTGCTCTCGCCATCATACACCAATCCCGCCTTTGCCCCAGGGGAAGCTGCAATGATAATACCATTCTGAAGGTATTGCGGATAATTTATAACTTACTGAATATAAAAATAATAATTTAAGAAGCACTACAAAGGGCGGGATAAGGCCAAGGCATACCTGCCAAACTTTTTTACAAATTGTAAAGGGGGGGGACCTAAGAGTCTGTTTCCGATTCATCCGGCCGCGGTTCGGTGTAATCGCAGGTCTTTTGGGGGCAGGCCAGGATTTTACCGAGCTTTTTGGTCTCCTTGGCTACGAGCAGGGGAAAGCCGCACTGGGGACAGGATTTGGCCACGGGCGGTTGGTTCAATGCATAGGTGCATTTAGGATAGCGGCTGCAGCCGTAAAAAACACCCCTGCGGGAGCGTCTGGGTAAGAGTGTGCCGTTGCAGTCCTCTTCTGGGCAGGAAACTCCGGCCCCCTGCTCCGTATTTTCCTGCAGGCTGCGGGTAAAACGGCATTTGGGGTAGCCGGGGCAGGCCAGGAAGGGGCCGTAGCGGCCCTGTTTGGCCACCAGGGTCTGGCCGCATTGGGGACAGGTCTCGGTAACTTCCGGCAGTTCTGCTGCAGGTGTCTCGGTTTTTTCCTCGGGTATAATCTCCCCCTGGTCATTACGGCTGAAATTTTTAGTATAGCGGCACTCGGGATAACCGGAGCATCCCAAGAATTCGCCATTTTTGCCCCACTTGATCAACAATTCCCCCCCGCACTGGGGGCAGGTGAGCCCGGTGGCCAGGCCTTTCACCCGGGGCATGCTCCCCTTGGCCTCCTGGAGTTCCTGGACAAAGGCGCTGTAAAAATCCCGGAGCACGTCCTGCCAGAGTACGTTCCCCTCAGCGATGGTGTCCAGGCGTTCTTCCAGGTTGGCCGTAAATTTCACGTCCATGATGTTGGGAAAGCTGGCCACCAGCAGGTCATTAATGATCATGCCTAATTCCGTAGGCTTGAAACCTGTCTTGGTTTTTATGACATACAGGCGCCCCTGGATGACCGTCAGGATAGTGGCATAGGTGCTGGGCCGGCCGATCCCCAGCTTTTCCAGTTCCTTAATCAGGGTGGCCTCGGTATAACGCGGCGGGGGCTGGGTAAAATGCTGCTTGGGCTCCAGTTGCAGCAGTTCCAGAACTTCCCCCACCTCGAGTGGGGGCAATTTTACTTCGCCCTCTTCCCCATTTGATTCTGCGCTTTCCTCATAGAGAACCGTAAAGCCGGGAAATTTCACCACCGAACCGGTGGCGCGAAAAGTATAATCATGGGCGGCGATATCCGCAGTGGTCACCAGCAGACGGGCCGGCTGCATCTGACTGGCCACAAAACGCTTCCAGATCAGTTCATAGAGCCGCAGTTCATCTTTTTCCAAAAAAGCCGCCAGGGACGCCGGGGTGCGGGTAACGTCGGTGGGCCGGATGGCCTCGTGGGCTTCCTGGGCGGATTTGCGGCTTTTATAGGCATGGGGTTTGGCGGGCAAGTAATCGGGACCGAATTCCTGCTGAATAAAATCCCGCACTGCGGCTACGGCCACGCCAGCCACCCGGGTGGAGTCGGTGCGCATATAGGTGATGAGGCCCACCGGACCCTCGGGACCCAGATCGACGCCTTCATATAAACGTTGGGCCAGGCGCATGGTGCGCTGGGCCCCGAAGCGCAGTTTCCGGCTGGCTTCCTGTTGCATGGTGCTGGTGATGAAGGGAGCTAAGGGCTTTTTCTGACGTTCTTTCTGCTCCACCGCCGCCACGGTGTAGGCCGCGCCGGTGAGGTCGGCCACCACCTTGTGGGTCTGTTCGGCGTTGGCCAGCTCACATTTTTTGCCTCTGTGCTTTATCAGCCTGGCCTGAAACGGGGGAGGCTGGCCAGCCTTGAGGTGGGCTGTCAGGGACCAGTATTCCTGGGACACGAAGGCCAGGATTTCCCGCTCCCGATCGCAGATCAGGCGCAGGGCCACGGACTGGACCCGGCCGGCGCTCAGACCGCGCTTCACTTTTTCCCACAGCAGCGGCGATATCTGGTAGCCCACCAGGCGGTCCAGGATGCGCCGGGCCTGTTGGGCTTCGTAGCGGGGGCGGTTCAGGGCCACCGGTTTGGCCAGGGCTTCCTTTATGGAGTTGGGGGTCAACTCGTAGAACAAGACCCGGTGGAAAGTGTGTTTCCCGGCTTTCAGCACCTCGGCGATATGCCAGGCAATGGCCTCCCCTTCCCGGTCGGGGTCAGGCCCTAAATAAACATCCTCAATGTTGGCGGCAGCCCGCCGCAGGTCTTGAATGGTCTTGGTTTTCCCTTCAATGGTGACATACTTGGGGGTGAAATCGCCTTCAACGTCCACACCCAGCTCTTTTTTCGGCAGGTCCCGGATGTGGCCCACCGAAGCCCGGACATCAAACTCCTGGCCCAAATATTTCTGCAGGGTCCTGGCCTTAGCCGGCGATTCGACGATGAGTAATGATTTGGCCATAATACGACACACCCCTTAAGGAGATTTTCAGCGATCAGCGATTAGTTTTCAGTAAAATTATGAGTCTTCATCCTGAGGTAGGGCGGGAAAGCAAAGCGCATCCCGCCTTTGAACTAGCTCCCCTTGGGGGGGGAGGGTCAGGGTCAATGCCGTTGAATTAGGGAGCTGGCGAGTTGGCAACTTATTAAAATCCCCCCTGACCCCCCTTTAAAAAAGGGGGGAACTAAAGGATATCCTTTAAAAAGTCCCCCTTTTCTAAAGGGCGATTTAGGGGGATTTTTCATAGGTGCTCTTAATTCAACAGCATTGAGGGTCAGGGTGAGGGGTGACTAGGCGGCCAGGACGAAAAATTTTCCCGGCAGCTCGCGTACCAATCCCTCTAACTCCAGCAGGGTCAGGCGCCTCATGACTTCCGGAGCCGGCAGGCCGGCGGCCCGGATGAGGTCGTCCAACTGCAGGGGGACGCTGCTCAATTGGGCGATGACCGGATCGTCCCACTCCAGCCCGGCGTTTGCCACCTCCCGGGCCGGGGCTGCCGCAGCCCGGCCCGGGATGGGCAATTCCTCCAGAATATCAGCGACTTCCTGGACTAATTTGGCCCCTTGCTGAATTAACCGGTGAGGGCCGATGCTGCCTGGCGAGTCGATGGGACCGGGGACGGCAAAGACCTCCCGCCCCTGCTCCAGGGCGTAATTCGCCGTGATATTGGCGCCGCTCTGGGCCCCGGCCTCCACCACCAGAACCCCCAAGGCCAGACCGCTGATGAGCCGGTTGCGGATGGGAAAATGCCTGGCCTCCGGGGGCGCGCCCAGGGGAAATTCCGAGATCAAGGCCCCGTGCTGGGGGATCAACCGGAAGAGTTCTTTATTTTCAATCGGATAGACAATATCTACCCCACAGCCCAAGACCGCCAGGGTGCGGCCGCCGGATTCCAGGGCCGCCTGATGCGCCGCAGTATCAATGCCCCGGGCCAGACCGCTGACAATGGTCACCTGGCGCCGGCAGAGCTCGGCGGCCAGCCGGTGGCTGGCCTTGCGGCCGTAAAAACTCGGTTTGCGGGTGCCTACTACGGCCACGGCCGCCTGGTCAGCCGGAAGAATGGTCCCTTTGACGTAAAGGAAAGGCGGAGCATAGGGAATCTGCCGCAAACCCGCCGGAAACCTGGGATCTGCGAAGGTTATGACTTCTCCTCCCAGATTGATGAGGCGCTCCAGGGCGGCATCCCAGCGGGGCCAGTCCTGGAAGTCCCGGATGGCTCGGGCCATGGCCGCATTAACCCCCTTCACCTGAATAAGTTCCTCCAGGGGGGCCAGAAACACTTTCTCCGGGGTGGCAAACGTTTTGAGTAAACGATGAAAAATTACCACGCCCAAACCAGGTATCGATCGCAAAGCCAGCCAGGTGATGCTGCTGAAGGGATCGGTCATACTCAGTCGGCCCGGGGCGAGGTTGCGGCAGCCGCCAGGGCGGCGCCCTCGGTTTCAAAACGCTCCAGCCGCAAAGCCAGTTCGGCTATCTGGCGCCGCCAGGCCTCTTTTCGATGACTCTGCTGGGAGAGGGCCTCCTGCACGCCTTCCAGGTCAACCAGCAAGGCCGCCAGAGAGGACTTTAACCCACTCTCCTGCTCCATGACCAGATTTTCCAGCAGAGGAAAAAAGTATTGGAATTTTAAGCCTTCGGTGTAATCCAGGAGATGGTCGGCCAATTCCGCCTGGGTGTGGGCTTTAATGGTCTCCAGGGCGTCCTCCAGGGAAGCTCGCAGCCGTTCTGATCTGGTCGCGGTGACCGGTTTGCGCCAGAGCCTTCTTAAACGCCCCAGGGCCTCGGCCACCAGATTCCAGCCGAAATGCATCATGGCGGTGCTCCGCAGGCGCATGTTGAGGCTCAGCTCCAGGGAAAATAACTTCGGTTGCAGATGCTCCGGCCTCGTCCACGGTCCCGGAGAAATAACGGGTACGGGAACGTTTATCCCGAGACTCTTGATCTCCTGATAATAGAGGGTCAGGGCGTCCTGCAGGGGGATCAGCAACGGCTCCAGCACCTTGGACAATTCCGTCTTGATCCAGTCTTCCTGGTCCCGGATAAACTCCAGAATCTTAAGATTGACCTCTTCGGTCAAAAAGAGGAGCAACTTCTGCTGAAATCCCTGATAGACCTGGTAAAGTCCGGGCATGAAGGCGCTGAGCTGATCGCCGATCTCCAGTTTATCCACCTCTCCCTGGTAATCCTCAATAAATCTTGCGATGAGGGGGCCGATCTGGCCGTGGCGCACATCAAAAAACCGGTCCAGGCGCTGCCTGATCTGTTGTTTAAGTTTATGCCCGGCTCCCTGCAGCGCCTGCCCCAAACTATGCAAGAGGCTCTCCAAAGGGTGGCGGTGCTGCTCCAGCCGTTCCCGGATAGTCTCAAAGGCGGTAACGTCCTCCTGCAGGAAGGTGTCCTGGAGGAGAAGCCGTTCTTTCATGCCCTGGGAAACCGTCAAGAGCTGCCCCAGGCTGCTGGTGAGCAGGAGTTGAGTCTGCCGGGTGGCCAGAGTTTGGTGCAGGTGCTTTTCGAACTTCTCTGCCCCTTGCCGGGAGAAATCCGTGAGCACCGCGTCGGCCTCCCAGGTCATCAGTTTGCCCAGGTCTTTGGGGCTTAGGGCCTGCCCCCGGGCCTTGAGCCGGTGGAGCAAAAGGTCCAGGGCGGAGAAGGTGAACACCGGGGCCTCCGTCTGGAAGACCGATAATTCTTGCTGCCAGCGCTCAACCAGACGCTGGGCCTCGGCCAGATTCTCCAGTTCATTGAGATCCAGATTCACCACAAAGACACAGTTTTCCCAAAGACGCATCCGCTTTAAATCATTTAAAAATTTGTAATCCGCCTGGCGCAGGCCGATCCGGGAGCTGATAACATAGATGACCAGATCAGCCCCGATGAGATACTGCTGCACCTGGGCCAGGTGCTGGGGGATGGGGGAGTCGCTGCCCTGGCAATCTCCCAGTTCCAGACCCCTGGCCGGCCAGGGAAACGGCAGCGTCAACCGGACGTCCTTCAGATACACCGCCGCGGCTTCGTGGCTCACTAACTGCTGGTGTTGGGCCAGTTCATCGCCTCCCAGCACCAGGGTGGGGCTCTCCCCGGCGAGCAGCCTCGCCACCTGGGAGTACCCTTTCAGGAATGACTGGATGAGAATATAATTTTTATCCATCATATCCTGGTGCAGGAGATGCGCCTGATCCACCTGGGCCAGAACCTCGCTGAGGACCTGGCGGTCCGCCGCCTGCCTAAGGTCGTAGCCCTCCCGTTTCTCCAGCAGCACGGGACTGGGGAAGAGGCTCAAGGCGCTGTTGAGTTCGCCGTTGACTTCTTCCCAGTCCTTGAAAAGGAGCACCGCCCCGGGCCGGTCCCCTGGCTCGATGCGGGTTATCATGGCAGTGACGATGCCCGCCCCGCGCTTGAGCAGGTCCTGGCCTAAGAGGGCATTGACCAGGGTGCTCTTGCCGGACTTCACCGTTCCCACCACCGCCATACGACAACGGTTTTCATCCAGGCGTTTTTGCAGGTTTTCCAGTATCCGGCGCCAGTTTTCCACCTGGGGGGTTCCCATAGGAATTATGGTGGCCAGATCTTTCATGAGCCTCTGCAAGGTGGCCACGCAGGTGCTCAGGCCAACTTTCACATCGCCGGATGAAGGCTGCTGCTGCAAAGTTCGTATCCTGTCTGAAGGTTTCCGGTTTCCCGTTATTACCAGGGGCGAGAAATAAATGTTGGCTATCAGTTATCAGCTATCAGCTTTCAGCTATCAGCTTTTAGCTTTCAGCTTTCAGCTTTCAGCTTTCAGCTTTCAGCAAAAACAGAAGGTTAAGTCAACTACTTGATAAAACAGCTGTCAGCAATGTTGTGATAACTATTTGATATTACTTTTTTAGCTGAAAGCTGACCGCTGACCGCT
>VGSX01000108.1 GCA_016874895.1 Deltaproteobacteria bacterium | reverse complement strand
CGTCTCCTCCTGCTGGACGAACCTTCCATGGGCCTGGCCCCCTTCCTGGTAAAGGAAATCTTTAAAATCATCAAGGAGATCAACCAACAGGGCACCACCGTGCTGCTGGTGGAGCAGAATGCCATCATGGCCCTCAAAATCGCCCATCGGGGCTATGTCCTGGAGACCGGCGAGATCATCCTGTCCGGCCCCAGCGGGGAACTGTTGGGCAATCCGGCGGTGCAGAAGGCGTATTTGGGGCATTGAAGGGATCGTCTCCCGAAATTGTCTCCCCCTCGCCGGTGGATCAGCCACCTGCTACCCCTCCACCGCGCCTTTTATTAAGCCGTACTAGAGAATAGACCCGTAAATTTAATAATCGGATTGTGCCTGCAGCGATCTTTCACCTAAGGAGGTTCTGATTATGAGATTGTTTGATTACGAAGAATTGGATCAGAGGGAACTCGGGGGGCACTGGAAGTGGTTCCTGGCCTTGGGTCTATTCATGATCGTGGTTGGAATTGTGGCCGTTGCCAGCAGCGTCGCGGTAACCCTTTTTTCGATGATTATTCTTGGCTGGATCATGATCTTCGCCGGTTTCGGGGAAACGGTGCATGCCTTCTGGAAAAAGAACTGGGGGGGCGTCTTCCTGCACCTTGGGGTCGGCGTCCTGTATCTGGTCGTGGGCTTCATGGTTTTGACCAATCCCGAAGCCAGCGCCGTGACTCTTTCCCTGATCATGGCCCTGTTTTTTATCGTCACCGGGATCTTTCGCTTCGGCTCCGCCCTTGCCATGCATTATCCCAACCGTGTCTGGGAACTCCTTAACGGACTCATTACCTTTGTCCTGGGTATGGTTATCTGGCAAAAGCCCCTGGTCGGTCTCTGGCTGATCGGCATCTTTGTGGGCGTCGACCTTATCATCAGCGGCTGGGCCTGGCTGATGCTGTCCCTGGCGGCCCGGCGCCTGACGCAAGCCTAAGACCAAGGAACAACCCACATTAGCACCAAGGGTGCAAGGCGGCAGGAAAGGGGCAGGGCTGAGGGGCTGTGCCCTTTTTTGTTGCCCGTCTCAGAGGGATAAACTAATGGAAAAATCCTGTAATATTGACTATAATAAATCAAGGGGGAAACGCTTTTCGAGCCCAGCGATTCCTGGAAATGTCTACCTGCCGGAGTTCTTGCCCTTAGGGGCGGGTCTCAGACCCCCCTACCAGTATGAAATTTTTTAAGAACCGTCATAAATCCAGGTTAAGTCCGGCCTCTCCCGTCGGGGAAAAAACATTCGCATGAATGCCGCTTTTAAAGACTTTTTTGACCAGATAAAAAACCTTGATGTCAGGGATGCCACCGAGCACACCCTGCGGCCGGCGCTGGACAATCTTTTGAAAGCTTTGGCGGGGAGCAAGATCAAGGTAATTCACGAACCCAAGCGGGACGACACCGGCAAAGGGGCGCCGGATTTCAAGTTTAAGACTAATGAGTGCATCCTTGGGTATCTGGAAAATAAAAAAATCGAGGAAAACCTGGACCTGGTTCTGAAGTCTGACCAGATCACCAAATATAAGCAGTTGTCCGGCAACCTGATCCTGACCAATTACCTGGAATGGGTCTGGCTGAAAGACGGTGCCATCCTGAAGCGTGAAACCCTTTGCTACCCCAGCGATATCGGCTATCGCAAAGCCCGTCTCGATCCTGACAAGGCTGAAAAGGTAGCGGCCCTTATCGAAGCCTTTTTATCCACTCCCCCGAAAGGCATAGGGAGGGCAAAAGACCTGGCCTTGGCGCTGGCCATCCGTTGCCATGAGCTGCGGGAATTTCTGAGGGAGGAATTAATCCGGCAGGAACAGGAACAGCAGCAGGGAAAACTCTTTGGCCTGTTCGGGGTGTTCAAGAAAGACGTTTTTCATGAGCTGAGCCTGGCGGACTTTGCCGACGCCTTTGCCCAGATGCTGGGCTACGGCCTGTTTCTGGCGCGGCTGAACACGGGCAACGGCCCCCCCATCAGCCTGCACAACGCCAAGCGGTTTATCCCCACGAATTTTGAGCTGATCCGGGAGCTGGTGGATTTCCTGGACGAGCTAGACAAGGAGGAATACCGTTCCATCCGGTGGCTGGTGGAAGAAATCCTCAGCATCATGAACACCCTGGACCTGGGCGCCCTCCGGGAGGATTTGGCTTTCAGCCCCGGACAGACCCATCTCTTCCCCCAGACCGAGGAGGAGCGCCTCCTGTTCGCCAAAGACCCCTACGTGTATTTCTATGAGGGTTTTTTGAAGGCGTACGACAAGAAGATGCGCCAGAGCCGGGGGGTTTACTACACCCCGCCGCCGGTGGTAAATTTTATCGTGCGGGCCATCAACGACATCTTGAAGGACAGCTTCGGCATCAAACAGGGCCTGGCCGACCGCAAGCGGGTGACGGTGCTGGATTTCGCCACGGGCACGGGAACCTTCCTGCTGGAGGTCCTGGAGCAGATTTTCGCCGAAGTCCCCCAGGGGCTCCGGGACGACGTCATCCGGGAGCACGCCCTGAAAAACCTCTACGGCTTTGAATACCTCATCGCCCCCTATACCATTGCCCACCTGAAACTGTCGCAGTTTCTACATGATAGAGGCTACGAGATGCAGCCCAGGGAACGGCTGCAAATCTACCTGACCAATACCCTGGAGCCCATTTCGCCCCAGCCCAATTTTTTTCTCCCGGCCCTTTCCAGAGAGGTGCAATTAGCCCAGAACGTCAAGGACAGGCAAATCCTGGTCATCACTGGCAATCCGCCGTATTCCGGGCACTCATTGAATAAAGGCGACTGGATAAGCGGGCTGATCGCCGCCTACCGGCAGGTTGACGGCCAGCCCCTGGGGGAGAAAAACCCCAAATGGCTCCAGGACGATTACGTCAAGTTCATCCGCTTTGCCCAATGGAAGATGGACCAGGTTGAAGAGGGCGTCGTCGGCATCATCACCAACCATTCGTTCCTGGACAACCCCACCTTCCGAGGCATGCGCCAGAGCCTCATGGAGACGTTTAACCGGATGTACGTCCTGGACCTGCACGGCAACACCAAAAAGAAAGAGCGCACCCCCGAGGGCGGCAAGGATGAAAACGTCTTCGATATCGAGCAGGGGGTGAGCATCTCCCTATTAATCCGGAAGCCGGGGTTGGCGCCCAAGTTTTTTCATGCCGACCTGTGGGGGCGGCGAGCCGACAAGTATCGGGCCTGCGCCGAAACGGATTTTCAGGCTGTCCCTTGGGTGGAGGTCCAGCCGCAAAGCCCGTTTTATCTGTTTATCCCCCAGGATACAGGGCCTTGGTCCGAATACGAAGGGGGAATAAAGATTACCGAGATTTTTCCACTTATCTCCGTGGGCATCGTCACGGCCCGGGATGATTTGACCATTCACTATACGCCTCAGGAGGTGCGCCGGGTTATCGACGACTTTGCGGCCCTGCCAACCGAAGAAGCCCGCCGGAAATACAACCTGGGGCGGGACACTCGGGACTGGAAAGTACATCTGGCCCAGAAAGATCTGAAAAATAGCGGCCTGCAGGAAAGCAGGATCGTCCCAATGACCTATCGTCCCTTTGATGTGCGCTATACGTATTACACCGGCAAATCCAGGGGTTTCCACTGTATGCCCCGGGGCGAAGTAATGCGGCATATGCTGGCGGGGGAAAATGTTGGATTAGCGACGGTAAGACAGGTAGCGGAAGGGATTTTCAATCATGCCTTGGTTTCAAAATGCTTAATTGATAGCCGAATCACCCTCAGTAATAAGGGAATTTCATTTTTTTTTCCCCTTTACCATTATAATTTTCAAGAGATTAAACCGAGAATAAGCTTATTTGATAGCCGCGATTTCCACGAAGGCCAAGACCGCATGGAAAACTTCACCCCGGAATTCCGCACCTTCATTGACCAGAAATACCAGCACCACTACACCCCCGAGGAAATCCTGGGGTATATTTATGCCGCGCTGCACAGCCCCACGTACCGCCGGAAGTACGCCGAGTTCCTGAAAATGGATTTTCCCCGGGTGCCCTTCGTGGAGGACCGGGACACGTTTGAAAAGCTTTCGGCTTTGGGCTGGCAACTGGTGCAGGCGCACCTGCTCAAAGATATTCCAGATGACCCCGAGGTTGACGTGACGAAGGGCAGCGATGAAGTTGCCAAGCCGATGTACCGGGCGCAGGATCAGCGGCTTTATTTCAACAATGAACAATATTTTTCGCCTGTGCCCGAAGACGTCTGGAACTTTCATATCGGCGGCTATCAGGTGCTGGATAAATACCTGAAATCTCGCAAGGGGCGCAACTTATCGCTGGATGAGAAGGAAAACATCATCAACGTGGTCAAGGTGCTGAGGTTCACCATCGACCAGATGCAGGCCATTGATAAGGTTTGGCGGCCATAAAACCGAGGGGCAAGGCTGGCCGGCTCAATACTGATTCAGTGATCGCGTTCTTAGGTTTTGGCTCTATTAATCCATAATTCGGGTTGACCCTAAAAAATCCTGGAATAGTACATTGCGATGCAATGAACTTACAGGAACGTTACAAGCGATTCTCAAGGCCGTAGGGATAAAATAGCCGAGGAAAATCAAATGATCGACTTGACGTATTCTCTGATCATCGAGGCCACCGCCGAACCGGACTATTTCGGATTTTACTCCCCGGAGCTAGAAGGTTTCACCGGCATCGGGCATTCGGTGGAAGATTGTTTATATAAGGCGAAGTGGGGCATGCGCGAGCATGTCGCCCTTTTGCAGGAACAAGGTTTGCCGGTCCCCCCGGAAAATGAAGATCCCAAAATTACCATTAGAAATGAGAGAAAATCTAAAAAACGTTCCCTTAGTACAAGCCAATTTAGAAGCTTTGTGGACATGGAATTATCAGAACTTAAAGCATTTGCTGAAGAACAGGAAATTTGGTTCAGAGGGAAAATTAATTATATTGATAAGTTAATAAAAGATAAAGTTGACAGTCTCCAAGAACATGATCTCGAAAGTTATCATGAAGAACAACATTTTCAGTCAAATATATTTCCACGAATCTTTAGATATTCGTTGTTTATTATGCTATATACTTTTCTTGAATCTCAACTATTAAATATTTGTAATTTTATTGAAAAAAAATTTGATTATCAGATAAAAGTAAATGACTTAAGTGGCAAAGGGATATTTCGGGCACATAAATTTTTACAGAAAGTGGTTGGTATTAAAATACCTGAAGATTCAGAATATTGGAAAAACATTATAATATATAATCGAATTAGAAATTTTATCGCTCATAATAATGGATATATTGATAATAAACAATATGAAAAAATCAAAGAATATATAAAAAATAATAGTAATAAAATAATAATTGATTATAATCGAATTACGCTATATGAATCATTTATTACTGACGTAATAAAGAATTTAGAAGAATTTTTCGATGTTTTTTTCAAGCTTTGGAGTTCATTGATTAGGGAACGAAACTAGGTGCTCGATAATTGAATGGCTAATACATGAAGGTGCGTGAGGTTATTAAGTTGCTCGAAAAAGACGGCTGGTTTATGATCTCCCAGGAAGGTAGCCACAGGCAATACAAACATCCAATGAAACCTGGCAAAGTGACAATTGCTGGTAATCCCCATCATGACCTGGGGCCGGGAACTTTACATAGCATACTTAAACAGGCTGGCCTCAAGACAAGGAAATAACATGGACTACATGGCTGTTATTGAAAAAACAGGCGATAATTTTAGTGCATATTTGCCCGACGTCCCAGGATGCGTAGCTACCGGTGACACCCCGGAGGAAACTCTCAAACTACTCTCAGAGGCTTTGAAACTTCACTTCCAAGGTTTGACCGAGGACGGTTCGCCGTTGCCGGAGCCCTCTGCTCGTTCCCAATATATTTCAATTTCGTAGTAAATTTAATATGCCCAACATCCGCAATTTCAGCAGCATCGCCCATAGTGACGATGGCAAGTTCACCCTTTAACTTATTAATAATTAAAGCCCTAAATGAATAAATATTCTTTCACCGCATATTTCGAAAATGAAGTCCTGAGAAAAAGACCGTATCTGAGAAAAGAATGGTGTTTTAGGGTGTTGGAAAATCCTTTGAGATCCGAACCGCAGGAGCAAAATCGCTATCGTTTCTGGGGATTTATTGACGAAATGGACGGCCGGATTCTGAGGGTAGTAACCTTGGCTAATAAGGTAACTATTCATAATGCTTTTTTTGATCGGAGTTTCAAATTATGAAGATAAGCTATTATCCCGAAACCGACTCTCTCTATATTGATCTTTCAGCTAAGGCAAGTGTGGACAGCCTGGAGGTTTCCGAGGGAGTAGTGGTCGATTATGATGCCGAAGGCAAAATCACCGGCATAGATATTGATAATGCCAGTCATAAATTAGAGTTAGATGAGTTAATAGTGCATAACCTGAGAACTAAGGTAGAAATCATAGCCGCCTAATATGCCCAACATCCGTAATTTCAGCATCATCGCCCATATCGACCACGGCAAGTCCACCCTGGCGGACCGGTTGATCCAGCACACCGGCATGGTGGGGGAGCGGGAGTTCCGGGACCAGCTCCTGGACACCATGGACATTGAACGGGAGCGGGGCATCACCATCAAGAGCAATACCATTACCCTGCCCTACACGGCCAGGGACGGGGAGCAGTACGACCTCAACCTCATCGATACGCCGGGGCACGTGGATTTTTCCTACGAGGTGAGCCGGGCCCTGGCCTCCTGCGAAGGGGTGCTCCTGGTGGTGGACGCCTCCCAGGGGGTGCAGGCCCAGACCCTGGCCAACCTCTATATGGCCATGGAGCACGACCTGGAAATCATCCCGGTGATCAACAAAATCGACCTGCCCTCCGCGGACGTGGACCTGGTTAAAGACCAGATCGACCGGGAGCTCGGGTTGGATCCGGACCTGGCCATTTTGTGCTCGGCCAAGGAGGGGATAGGCATCGAGGAGGTCCTGGAGGCCGTGGTGGCCCACATCCCGCCCCCGGCCGGCAGCCGGGACAAACCCCTTTCCGCCCTGATTTTCGATGCCTTTTACGACCCCTACCGGGGCGTCATCGTCTCCTTCCGGGTCTTTGACGGGGTGCTGAAGTCCGGAGAGGTCATCCGTTTCCTGTCCAATGGGGCCACCTATAAGGTGGAGGAGGTGGGCCTGTTTCGCCTGCAGCGGCAGCCGGTGAAGGAGCTGGCCGCAGGCATGGTGGGCTACCTCATCGCCAGCATCAAGACCGTGGCCGACACCCGGGTGGGGGACACCATCACCCTGGACGCCCATCCCACGCCGATACCCCAGCCTGGATTTAAGGATGTTAAGCCCGTGGTCTTTTCGTCCCTCTATCCGGTGGCTTCCGACGAGTACCAGTCCCTGGCCGAGGCCCTGGAAAAATACAAGCTCAACGACGCCGCTTTAGTCTATACCAAGGACTCCTCCGCGGCCCTGGGCCAGGGGTTCCGCTGCGGCTTCCTGGGCCTGCTGCACCTGGACATTGTCCAGGAGCGGCTGGAGCGGGAGTACAACCAGTCCCTGATCATGACCACCCCCAGCGTCCGCTATGAGTTTGAGCTCACCGACGGCAGCCAGGTGGCCATCGACAATCCCCAGTATTACCCTGATCCGGTGGGCATCAAAAAAGGCTTCGAACCCTATATCCGGGCCACCATTATCATTCCGGAGCGCTACATGGGCGCAGTCATGAAGCTCTGCCTGGAGCGCCGGGGCGTCAACTCTACTTTTAGCTACCCTTCCCCGGGGCGCATCGAGATTTCCATGGAAATGCCCCTGGCCGAAGTGATCTTCGATTTTTACGACAAGCTCAAAACCGTTACCCAGGGTTACGGTTCCTTCGACTACGAGCTCATCGACTACCGGGAAAGCGACCTGGTGAAGCTGGATATCCTGGTGAACGGCGAAAAGGTGGACGCCCTGTCCACCATCGTCTTCAAGGACAACGCCCGGGACTGGGGGGTACGCATCTGCGACCGCCTTAAAGAAGAAATACCCCGGCAGCAGTTCAAGATCGCCATCCAGGGGGCCATCGGCGGCAAGATCATCTCCCGCTCTACCATTTCGGCCTTCCGCAAGGACGTCACCGCCAAGTGCTACGGGGGCGACATCACCCGCAAACGCAAGCTCCTGGAAAAGCAGAAAAAAGGCAAAAAGCGGATGAAGATGGTGGGAAACGTTATGATCCCCCAGAGCGCCTTCGTGGCGGTGCTGCGGAGTGAGACGGAGTAGTACTTCCTGGCAAAAAAGGTTTTATTGAAGGGTAAATACTTACGGTGATGGAATTCTTTCGTTAGTAATTCCTGTTGGTTATCATTAATTCCAGACATACCCTCCGAATTTGTGGGTGATGCCCAGCTATTATAAAGGGGGATTTTCACAGTAATGAAAAGATATTTACAAGGAGCACAAGCAGAAAAAGGTTTCGATATCTGGGAGGAAATGCTACCCACCCCGGTGGGGCCGGTGTGGATGGGTTTTTCCCCGGCAGGGCTGCGGGCGGTTTCTTTCCACCGCCCGGGGGGAGAGTCCGGGCCCCAGTGGCCGGTGCGGCAGCAGCAGGAAGAACCGGAACTGACCTCCCGCCTGCGACAGTGGCGCCAGGAAACGACAGACGCCCTCAAGGCCTATTTTGCCGGAGAACTCAGGACCTTCGAGCATCTCCGGCTGGACGTGCGAGGCACCGCTTTTCAAATCAAGGTTTGGGAGGCAGTGCGGCAGACGCCCTTTGGGGCTATCATCACTTATCAGACCTTGGCTCATTCCCTGAACCTGCCCCGGGGGGCTCGATCCGTAGGCGGGGCCCTGGGAGCCAACCCCTTGCCCATCATCATCCCCTGCCACCGGGTGGTGGCCTCGGACGGCTCCCTGGGCGGCTACAGTGCCGGCCTCCACCTGAAACGGTTGCTGTTGTCCCACGAGCAGACAATCCTGGGCCGCCCTCCCATTCCCTTACACGGCCCGGTGAGGATTGAGGGGGGACATTAACTACTGATTCATTACCGTGAACCACATCCCAAACCATGGCCTCTATACTTTATGGGTAAGGCTTAGTTTAGAAAAGGGGGAACTAAGGAGGACTCTTTTAAGTTTCCCTTTTGTAAAGGGGGGGTTTTGGGGGATTTTCACGGTAATACCGGACACCAAAACGGTATTACCAGGCCATCACCCCTGATGGGGATGATAGAGCTTGACCCGGTTGCGACCCTCTTTTTTGGCCAATAACAGGGCATCGTCGGCATATTGGATGAGGCGCTCATCTTTATCCAAGTCTTCGATTTCCTGGGGCGCCAGACTGGCTACCCCCAAACTTACCGTAACCGCAATAGTTTCTCCCTTGCCATCCACGGTCTGATGCTGCTCAACCCTTTGCCTGATCCTCTCGGCAATGGTCATGGCCCCCTCAAGCTCGGTCTCCGGCAACAAAATGATCAGTTCCTCCCCGCCGTAGCGCCCCGCCAGATCGCATTGACGGCAAGTGCTCTTTATGATACTGGAGATATCCCTTAAAACCTGGTCACCCGACAAGTGCCCGAGCGTATCGTTTACTTTCTTAAAATTGTCAATATCCAGGATGACGCAACTCAAGGGCCGCTGGTAACGTTTGGCCCGTTCCACTTCCTGGTGCAATCTTTCAAAGAAATACCGCCGGTTGTAAAGCTGGGTAAGATCATCCACCGTGGTAAGTTCCACCAACTTTTTTTGGGCTTCGGCGACTCTTTGCGTGAGTCGGTTCACGAAGAGATAGACGCCCCCCAACAATAAAATAATTGCCGCTAAGATAAGAACAATCACAGAATATCTGCTTTCTCGTTATTAAAAGGACAACCGACGTCAGACATAATCCGCTGCCCAGCCCCGGACCGGTTGACCGTCCAGGACGTGAAAGGTTCTTATTTTCTTAATGGTTATCGGCGAGAAGGACCCGATCGGCAGATAGATGAGCTTTTTTCCCAACCGGTGGGCCCAATTCTGCCAGCGGGATCGGGGCGGTTGGGCGGCCAGGTAGATGACGTTTTTCTCCAGAGAGTAATCCAGGGCGGCCAGTACGAGCCTCTCCGCCTTGTTCCGCACCCCGGCAAAAAAGGGATCCTGCCAGATGTCATAGAGGCGCCAAGGGGGATAAGAAAGCATAAACCCCCCATACCGGCAACGGGAAATTCCCGGTCCGACCAGATGTTCCCCGATTGCGGTGGCGTAAAAGGCCATATCCGACTCTTGCTGGTGCTCTCCCAGCCAGGTGAGTCGCCAGGGGAAATTTTCCTGGTGGCCCTCATCAGGATCGAAGATGGCCACCACCGCGCCGATTTTTCCCCGGGCCCGCTGCTGCTCGGTGACATATAATATTCCTTCGGGCCAGCGCCGGATGGTCTCCCGGACATCGATGCCGTCCAGGAGGGAAGCGACAAAGGGAACCACCCGGCGGTTCTGTTCCGATAGCAACTGGACGACTTTTTTTCGGGCAAAGGCGCCGAAACCCTCCACCACCAGGTCCTCCGGAGGATAGGAGCAGATGAGCTCCCCCCGCCATTTTTCCCGCCACTCTCCCGGACGTCTCTCCCGGGGGCGTGCGCGGACCGGGATGGGCACCAGACGCCGTCGGGTCTGGCGCAGCCGTCGTTGAAACCGAATCT
>VGSX01000107.1 GCA_016874895.1 Deltaproteobacteria bacterium | reverse complement strand
ACTCCCTCGGCCAATCCGGCGCCTCCTCCCATCAGCCCGGAAAAGCAGGGGGAAATGAGAGAGATCAGACTCACGGAAATTCAGGACGGCGAAAAAAAATGGCTCCTTACCGCGGCCGATGCCGACTATCTTAAAGACCGGGGCCAGATTTTTATTAAAAAGGTGTGGGTAGAAATCTTCGGTAAAGATGATACCACAGTCATCATCACCGGCGATGAGGGTATCATTGACATTAAAACTCGGGCCTTAACCCTGGAAGGAAACGTGCAGGCCCAGACCCGGGACTATAATTTCAGCACAGCATCGGTGCAGTATGACCCTCAACTGCGCCTCCTGAGTGCGCCGGGGGCCGTTAAGGTTCAGGGACCCCGGTTAATCGTGGAAGGGAAAGGGATGACGGTGGATCTGAGGGAAAAGAAGCTCAGTCTGGCCGAGCATACTCTCACCAAACTCCGGGTGGCAGGCAACTTATGGAATTAAGAACATTGCTGGCAAAACTTGCCCTTCTGGTTCTGGTGGGGGGTGTTATCAGTTTCTCCTGGGCCTCTGCGGGCTTTCCCCGATCCGGAGCAGCCCCGCCGGAGGAATTGCCCTTGAATATCACCGCCGGCCGGTTGGAAGTGGAGCAGGATCAGCAGGTGATATCATTCATCGAGAAGGTGGTGGCCCGTTACAAAGATATTATTCTCTATGCCGACGCCTTGAAAATCTTTTATGAGGCCAAGCCGGCAGCGCCTGGGGCGAAAGAGGGCGACAAGGCCCCGGGGTCACCGCTGGGGGCGGTGGGTATTGAGAAAATTACCCGCATTGAAGCCCAGGGCAAGGTGCGTGTGGTGCAAAACGACCGGGTGGCCACCGGGGATAAGGCGGTTTATTATACCCAGGACGAAAAGATAGTGCTACTGGGCAACCCCCAGCTCTGGCGGGGGAATAACAGCCTGAAAGGGCAGGAAATAGTTTTTTACCTCAAGGATAACCGGGCGGTGGTGGATGGAGGGTCTCAAAGGGTGGAAGCCGTCATCTATCCCTCCGCGAGAGTTCAATTCCCGGGCAGACCGTCGGCACCCTCACCTTAACGAGCGGCTCCCCGAGGTTTCTCCATGAGTTTATTGCGAACGGCAGGCCTGGAAAAAACCTATCACGGTAAAAAGGTAGTCAACGGCGTCTCCCTGGAGGTCCACAGCGGCGAGATCGTCGGGCTCCTGGGTCCGAATGGGGCCGGCAAGACTACCACGTTTTTCATTATTGTGGGCATCATCAAACCGGACGCGGGAGCCGTTTTTATCGATGACCAGAATATCTCCCAGCTCCCCATCCACCGGCGGGCCCGTTTGGGAATTCAATACCTGCCCCAGGAGCCCTCCGTGTTCCGCAAACTTACCGTGGCGGAGAACATCATGGCCATTCTAGAAACCTTGAACCTGGATGCCGCCGACCGTCAGCGAAGACTTACGGACCTCTTGAAAGAATTAAAGATTTCCCATCTGTCGGATCACAAGGCCTATTCTCTGTCCGGGGGGGAGCGCCGCCGGGTGGAAATTACCCGGGCCCTGGTGACCTCGCCCCGGTTTATCCTGTTGGACGAGCCCTTCGCCGGTATAGATCCCCTGGCAGTGAACGATATTCAGGCCATCATCCAAAACTTAAAGGCAAGGAACCTGGGTATCCTCATTTCGGACCATAACGTGCGAGAGACCCTGGGAGTATGCGATCGGGCCTACATCCTCAACGATGGAATTATGTTAGAGGAAGGAACCCCGGAAAAAATCGTGCAGAGCGATTTAGCCAAAAAAATTTACTTGGGAGAGTCTTTTCAGTTATAATAAGCCAAGATTGCCTAAAAACTTTATCACTGAGCAAACATCGACACTATGGCCCTGGAGATTAAACAAAGCTTACGATTAACCCAGCAGCTGATCATGACCCCCCAGTTGCAGCAGGCCATTAAACTGCTGCAACTCTCCCAGCTCGAATTGCTCACGGCGATTAATCAGGAACTCGAGACCAATCCGGTATTAGAGGAATCTCTGGCGGATGAGGATCCTACCCCGGAATCCTGGGAGGGAGCCTTTGAAGATGCCCCTGCGGAACTGCCCCAGGAGGGGGGCCCCACCCAGGAAGTGACCGTGGAAACCAAGGTGACCGATGATTTTGATTGGGAATCTTATCTGGAAGATAAAATGCCCCCCACCATCCGCCAGGAAAGGGAGGAACGAGACAGCGCGCCCTTGGAAAATCTCTCCCCCCAGGGGCCATCGCTGAAATCACATCTTCTCTGGCAACTCCAGATGTCGCCCATGACCGATGCCGACAAATTCACCGGGGTGCTGATTATCGGCAACATTGATGAAGACGGTTACCTCCAAACCACCACCGAGGAGTTAGCCCAAGAATTACATAGTGATCCTGGGGAGGTGGAGCACGTTCTCAAACAGATCCAGGAGTTTGACCCGGCAGGGGTGGGAGCTCGGGATCTGCAGGAATGCCTCCTCATTCAGGTGGAGATCAAGGGCCTGACCGATCCCTTGGTGCGGCCCATTATTCAACGCCACCTCAAAAGCCTGGAGCAGAGAAATTATGCCGCCATTGCCAAGGAGTTAAAAGTAAGTTTGGAACAAGTCGCCCAGGCCGTGGAAATCATATCCCGGTTGGAGCCCAAGCCCGGACGCAGTTTCGATTCCCTGGAGACATATTACATCACTCCCGATATTTTTGTTTATAAGATGGGGGATGACTACGAAGTGTCGTTAAATGAAGACGGTCTGCCGAAATTACGGGTCAACTCATATTATCGGGACGCACTGAGCGGTGATGCGGCAGTCTCCGAGGAAACCAAAAATTACATCCAAAATCGCCTGAAGTCGGCCATCTGGTTCATCAAAAGCATTCATCAGAGACAAAAAACCATTTATCGCGTTTCTAAGAGTATTGTCAATTTTCAAAAAGATTTTTTGGATAACGGCATTGCCCATCTGAAGCCTTTGACCTTACGGCAGGTAGCCGAAGATGTCCAAATGCATGAATCCACCATCAGCAGGGTGACCACCAATAAATATATGTATACTCCCCAGGGCGTTTTCGAATTAAAATTCTTCTTCAATAGCGGCATCTCCCGAACTCACGGGGATCAGGTGGCTTCCGAAAGCGTCAAGGATAAGATAAAGCAGTTGGTGTTATCGGAAGATTCGGAACATCCGTACAGCGATCAGGATATAGTTAATATATTGGAAGAGGCAAACATTGTCATAGCTCGCCGCACTGTGGCAAAGTATAGAGAAATGTTGGGCTTATTGTCTTCCAGTAAACGCCGTCGAACTCTTTGTGCTAAAAAAAAGATGTCGGCCGAAACATTCTCCTCCACCTGATCGGTGTGTGCCGCTAACCTGCTCTGCCAGGCCTAATTTTTCCTTACCGGAGATTAATATATGCAAATTTCTGTAACCTTTCGTCATGTGGAGTCATCGGAAGCACTCAAGGATTACGCCATCCGGAAATTGTCCAAGATGGCCAAATATACCGATAGCCCCATGGAGGCCAACGTTGTCCTGGGAATTGAAAAATTCCGTCACCAGGCTGATATTACGGTCACCGGGGACGGCTTCAAGATAAAGGGCAAAGAAGAAACCGGCGATATGTACTCTGCCATAGATCTGGCCCTGGAAAAAATCGAAAAACAGTTCAAGCGATTTCGAGAAAGACCCCGCACCATCAAATCGGGACGCAACCTCAAAACCCTGGGGGCTCGACTTAACATCATCTCCCCCGCGGGGGATGAAGAAACGGAAACCCCGCAGATCATTCGCAGCCGGACGGTGGAAGCCAAACCCATGGATATCGACGAGGCGGTCATGCAATTGCAAACTGGCAGCGAGGAGATTCTGGTCTTCACCAACTCCCAAAGCACAGCCTTGAATATCCTCTATCGTCGTCGAGATGGAAATTTCGGCCTCATAGAACCTGAGCCGGCTTAACAAGGTCCGGGCCCGATGAAAATCAGCGAACTGTTGGATTACCACCTCATCCTCCCTTCTTTAACCGCCACCACGAAAAAGGCGGTCCTGGAGGAGTTGGCTGACGCCCTGGTTCAAGGTTTCGATAACCTCGATCGCCAGAAGGTGGTGGAAGTCCTCATGGAGCGGGAAAACCTGGGAAGCACTGGGATCGGTGATCACATTGCCATTCCCCACGGCAAATTGCCCGACCTGGATAACCTGGTCCTCTGTTTCGGCCGCAGTCTGCCCGGGATTGATTTTGACTCCATGGATGGCAAACCGACGCACCTCTTTTTTCTGCTCATGGCCCCGGAAAATTCCATCGGCCTGCACCTGAAGGCCTTGGCAAAGTTATCGCGCATGCTCAAGGATGCGTCTTTTCGCCGCAACCTCATGCTCGCAGCCGATGCCCAGTCGATCCTGGAATTGATAGCTGCGGAGGACGTCAATTTCTGATTTTGGTATGGTGGGCAATGCCCACCCTCCATTGTGGCTTTATTTTTGAACTTTGAACCTTTCATTTTTGGGACAGATTAATCAGGAATTTCGGGCGGTTGCCTTGCCGCCCGTTTTTTGTGTGATTTCAGGGCATTGAAAAAAGGTCGGCTGATGACGGCAGACACGATGCAAGAGATGGCTGATAATTCAGAAAATTATCCGGTGATTGTCGTAACCGGCCTCTCCGGCTCCGGAAAAAGCACTGCCCTCAAGGCCCTGGAGGATATCGGTTATTTCTGTATCGACAACCTCCCCATCCATCTTGTCCCCAAATTCCTTCAATTACGTGCTCAAATCACCCAGGAGGACGTTAAAGTCGCCTTTGGCATGGATGTTCGCACCAAGGGATTCGTTAAACATTACATGAGTTTTTTCCCTCGCCTGCGAAAAATGGGCTACCAGCTGCATATTGTTTTTCTGGAAGCCAGCGATGAGATCCTCATCCGGCGCTTCAGCCAAACCCGGCGGCAGCATCCCCTGGCGTCGGATGAAACCATCGTGCAGGCCATCCAGAAGGAAAGAAACCAACTCGATTCCCTGCGCCACGATGCCACCCGGATCATTGATACCTCCAGCATGACGGTTCATAATCTGAGGAATCTCATCATGGAGGAGTATAGCCAATTCCCTCTGAGCCGTCGTTTACAGCTGCATATCATTTCCTTCGGGTTCAAATACGGGCTTCCCCCGGAAGCCGATATCGTCATGGATATCCGGTTTTTGCCGAACCCCTATTTTATTAAAGACCTCAAAGAGTTAAACGGCTTGGAGGTGCCTGTCCAGGAATTTGTCCTGGCCCGGGAGGAAACCAAGGAGTTTTTAGGCAGGTTTTTTCCCATGCTGGATTATCTTATTCCCAATTATCAGAAGGAAGGGAAAACCCACCTGACCATCGCCGTGGGATGTTCCGGGGGGCACCATCGTTCCGTGGTGCTAGCCGAAAGCCTGAAAAACCATTTACAGGGCTTCGGGCTCCCTCTATCCATCTCACATCGAGATATTTTACGCGAATAGGAGTTAAACTGACATGGTTGGTATACTCATTGTCACCCACCGGCACCTGGCGGAGGCTTTGCTTTCCGCCTCGGACGTCATTCTCGGCCGCTTGGAAAAAGTCATGGCAGTTTCTTTGGACCCGAGCGGCCCGCCTGAGGAAGCCCGGCAGCAGATCGCCGAAGCCCTGGCAAAACTGCATCCCAGTGATGGCGTGCTCATTCTCACCGATATGTTCGGCGGCACTCCGTCTAACTTGAGTCTGTCGTTTCTGAAAGAGGATCAGGTGGAAGTCATTACCGGGGTGAATCTGCCCATGCTGATTAAAGTAAGCCACTTGCGGAACGGCAAATACGCCAATCTGCGGGAGATGGCCTCAATCTTGAAACAATCCGGTCAGCAGGGCATTACTGTTGCCAGCGAATTGTTGCAGAAAAAATAACCCTGATTTTTCCGAGTTAAATTGGCGTTTGGCCACCTCGGCGGATATCGATGCCCTCCTGATCATCGAGAATCAGTCATTCCCTTCCCCCTGGCCCCGCCAGCATTTTCTCAGTGAGCTGGAAAAACCCTATTCCACTGTTTTATTAGCATGTTCACCGATTGATACACCGCAGGAAATCCTGGGATTTATCATTTTCTGGCAGATAATCGATGAGATGCACATCTTAAACCTGGCGGTGGACCCGGCTCACCGGCGGCGGGGCCTGGGGCGCCGTTTGATTCTCAAAGCCATTGCTCTGGCACAGGAACACGATCTCAAAACCGTCTGGCTGGAGGTCAGACCCTCCAACCAGGCGGCGTTATCTTTGTACCATGCTCTCGGTTTCCAACATGTGGCAACCCGGAAACGCTATTACGACGACACCGGCGAGGATGCCCTCATCCTCTGCCTTTCTCTGTGAATACCTGCCCGTCTACCTTTAGGGGAGCCTGGCAACCGCAATACAGGTTCTTCCCAGTCGACGGTTCCCAGTGATTCCTCATCTCGTCACACCTGTCTCAAGTAAGATATTTTCCGGGACAGCGTCCGGTTTGCGGCGTTTTTTGGACACCAGCCAACGCTGCAGGAAGGTCAGATCCTGGGGCGGGGCCTTGGGAATTTTGCGGTAGTCAATGGCAATCCGGCCCTCGGCCTCGCTGATCCGGAAGTAATTAAGACAGAAGAAAGGCAGGTAAATTTTGGGCAGGAAGCCGAACCGGGGGGGCACATCGTCGAGTCTTTTCAGCCAGGTGCCCGTATTAATAACCGCCCGCTGGCCCAATTGCCGCAAAGAGGGTTTGTGGGTGTGGCCATAGACGAAGATGGTGACCTCGGGATGAGCCTCAAAGACTTTGGCGGCCGCGTCCAGATATTTCTGTTCTTTTTCACTGCTTAATTCGGCCGGATTGAGAACGATCTGAAATCTGCGCAACGTTGCCCGGAAATCCCGCCAGATCAGGTATAGCGGCACTGCCAGGATGATGAAAGTCACAAAGAGGATGGTGTTGATGATAATGATCAGCTGAACCAGGTTGCCGACGAAGCCCAGGGAGGTAAACAGCCAGTTGTGAAGGAAGATGTTGGTGCTGGTCATCCCGAAAAACTCCAGGGCGGCCCCCAGCAGGATGAAGACCTCAAACCCGGAAAAAAGCAGGAACGGCAGCAACAGCCAGCGGAGAAAGCCGCTCATCTCATGGTAAAAATAATTGGAAAAAATCCAATAGGGTACCTGCTCGGTGGGATAGACTGACTGGATATCCTTCAACCAGTTGTATCTGCCGAAGTGCGAGTGTTTTCCGGCCGTACTGACGACATTGCTGGTGAGGAAGTACCCGATGGGATGGGCATGGGGGTTGCCGAAGTCGGGCATGCGGTTGTAAGCGTCGTACTGGTTGCCGTGCTCGATCCAGATGGTCTGGCCGTTGATCTGCCGGGTGATGGCCGGGGTCTGCTCCAGGTTGATATTATAAGGCTTAAGCTTTTCGACATATTCCGGGTAGCAGGCGATTTCATAGTCGTGATTGCCGGGCAGCATGGTGATGGCGATCTTTTCTCCGGCGCGACGGAAGGCCTCAAAAATGGCGGGAAACTGCTCCAAGAGTTTGCCGAGTTTCGCCGGCCCCTGGATGTCGGTAAATTCCCAGAGGCCGAAGATATCCCCGATGATCAGGAGCTCGCAATCTTCCTGGGTCGCGGCCAGTTCCTCCAGGAAGGCGATGAACTCCGCTTCGTAATCGCAGACTCCCAGGGCCTCGTCGCCGCCGATATGCAAATCGCTGATGCAGTAATACGTTGTGGGCATGGAGGGTTCCTTCACGTTGTTAACGGTCGGGGGGCACTGGGCTTTCCCGCCTCTGAGCCTCTTAACCTTGAACCTTAAACATTAAAAGCCGGGCATGGCCCTATTCCAACATCACGGCCATCCAGCGGGTATCCTGTTTGGAGGCCAGGGCTATCTTAACTACCATGGTAAGGGGAACCGAAAGCAACATGCCGATGGGGCCCAGGACCCAGCCCCAGAAAAACATTGAAATAATCACTACCAGGGTGGATAATCCCAAACGGCGGCCCACATAGCGAGGTTCCAGGAAGTTGCCGATGGCGATATTCACCACCAGATAGGCCAGCAAGGTTAGCAGGGCGGAGGGGACCCCCAACTGCACCAGGGCCCAGAAGATGGCCGGGACGGCCGCGATAATGGAACCGATGCTGGGGATAAAGTTCAGGAAAAAGGCCAGCAGGCCCCAGGTCCCGGCGAAATCCACCCCGATGAGGGCCAACAGGAGCCAGATCAAAACCCCGGTGGCCAGACTGAAAAGCGCTTTAAACCCCATGTAGCGATTGACATTGGCTGTAATAGCCTTAAAATGCTCCAGGGTCTCATGGTTGGGAAAGGCATCCCGCAGTTTCTGGGGAAAACCCGAGGCCTCCAGGAGAATAAAAAAGACAATGAGCAGGATCAGAAACAGGTTGGTAAACAGGATCCGCAGGACCGACAGGCCATAAGTCACCAGGCTCAGGACCATTCTCGGGTTAAAATAATCATCTAACGGCAACTTATTCATATCGATTCGCAATCCCTGGCTGTTCAGCCAGATTACGAAATGGTTAATGAGCGCCAGGAGGCGTTCCTGATAGGCGGGGAGTTGCTGCGTTAGAGAATTTAATGATCTCCCGGCAAAAATCATCAGGGAAACTGTGACAACGACGAGTCCCACCATAATGACCAGGACTGCCAGGCCATTGGGGACCTTGTGGCGCAGCAGCCAAAAAAGGGGCGGCGAACAGAGGGTGGCCAGAAACAAGGCCAGGAGAAAAGGAATGATAATGGGGGCTGCAACCTGCATCCCCGCCACAATGATGACAAAGGCGGCGGCAGTGATAAAGGCGACGGGAACACTAAAGACTTTTCCATCCATAATAAAAAGGGGCCTCTCCCAGGAATTAACAGTAGATTTTCTATTATACCAGGTGCCATGGCTTTTTTGGGGGAAAAAGCGCGAGCCGGCCCAACATCCGGAAATGCGTTAAAAGGGAAAAATAATTAATATGTTACGATTCTTAACATGATGGAACTTATCCTGCTGTACGTGGCCGTGGGCGCGGTGGCCGGCATCCTGGCCGGGCTCCTGGGGATCGGCGGGGGGCTGGTCATCGTCCCCATGCTGGTTTTCACCCTGACCTGGCAGGCTGTTCCCCGGGAACACCTCATGCACCTGGCCCTGGGGACCTCCATGGCCTCCATTATTTTCACTTCGGTGTCCAGTTTTATGGCCCATCACCGGCGGGGGGCGGTGCAGTGGGAGGTGGTGCGCCGCATCGCCTTGGGGATCCTGTTGGGAACTTTTCTGGGCGCTACCCTGGCTTCCCGCCTCTCCACGAACGTCCTCAAGGTCATCTTTGTGATCTTTCTGTATTATATGGCAGGGCAACTCTTCACCGACCGCAAACCCAAGGCCGGCCGCACCCTGCCCGGACCCTGGGGCATGTTCGGGGTGGGGAACGTCATCGGGGTAGTCTCCGCCTTTGTAGGCATCGGCGGCGGCACGCTCTCCGTCCCCTTCATGATTTATTGCAACCTGCCGGTGCATACCGCTATAGGCACCTCGGCAGCCATCGGCTTTCCCATCGCCATGGCCGGGACCCTGGGGTATATCGTCAACGGCCTGGGGGCTGCCGATCTGCCGCCCTTCTCCTTGGGGTATATTTATCTGCCCGCCCTCCTGGGAATTGTGGGCTGCAGCATGCTCACTGCACCCCTGGGCGTGCGCCTGGCCCACAGCCTGCCGGTGGACCGGCTCAAGCGCGTCTTCGCCCTGCTGCTGTTCGTCGTGGGCACCAAAATGCTGTGGGATCTAATGCAGTATTGGCGGGGCTGAAACCAGGCTCTGGGCTCATCTCCAAACTCAATCCTGAAAATATGTCCAATAACTAAACAGAGGCTGGTATATTTTTTATCAAAAAATTATCTGGGACACTGGTTCCGGACTTGTCCTATGAAAGCAGCAACGTCTTTAAGATACTTGCAAAAAAGGGAAGTAAGAAATACTTTCTCCCAACTGGTGCGGCTTATTTTGATTATTGACGGATGGTCGATAATGTGGTAATTTTCACAAGGATTACTCAGCAGCTCTTATCAGTTATCAGCTAAGGACTGGGATTCATGAAGAAAACAAGACCAATGCTGCGCTGGGCCGGATTCATGGTTGTTTGCGCCATCATTGCCTTTTACGGCGTCCAGGCCTGGGGGGAAAAGGGGCTGACGGCCACCCCGGGGAAACCGGACCAGATTACCATCAACACCCTGGCCGACTTTGACCGGCTGGAAATGCCGCCGGTAACCTACTTCCACGATAAGCACACCGACGCCCTGGCCAAGGAGAATAAAGGCTGCGACACCTGCCATTATGTGGAAGATAATGCCTTTTCCTTCGCTTATCTGCGCCGGAGGGACACCAGACCCGAGGAAATCAAAAATATCTATCACTCCAGTTGCATCGGCTGCCACAATGACATGATTGCGGCGGGAAAGCAGAGCGGTCCCCAGGACGGCTTCTGCCGCTCCTGCCACAATGCCGAGCCGCCGGTGAATCTGGCCAGGCTGGATGCCGGGATGGATAAGGTGTTGCACTTCCGGCATCTGGACTCAAAAAATATTGCTCCGGCCGGCAAAGACATGAATAACTGCAGCGCCTGCCATCATCAGTTTGATGAGGCCGGGCAGAAGCTC
>VGSX01000106.1 GCA_016874895.1 Deltaproteobacteria bacterium | reverse complement strand
GGGGCAGACAAACTAATCCAGAAACCAACGATCTGCCAGCTTGGAATAACTATTTGAATTTAATACATTAGCTGACCGCTTACCTTAAAGGAAAAATCCCAGGATATAGTGCAGGGCCAGGCCGGAAATGATGAGGCCCAGGCCGAGGCGGATGATGACCGCGGAGACGAACTTCTGCAACCGGGCCCCGAGGTACATGCCGCAGAAACCGCCCAGGCCGAAGAGCACGCCCAAAGCCAGGTCCGGGGCCACGGCCTGCCCAGGATAGAAAGGGACTAAACAGTAGTAAATTCCCACCCCGGCCACCGAGGTGATCAGGGTACCTAAAAGAGCGGCCCCGGCAATAGTATAAATGGGCAACCCGAAGATGGCCGCCACAAAAGGCGCAATGATGGCCCCGCCGCCGATACCGTAGGCGCCGCCGATGAGGCCCACCACCAGGGCCAGGGCAAAGAGGGCGGGGGCATGGAAGGAGAAAGTTTCCCCCAAAAATTCGTAAGACACCCGGCGCCAGTTCCAGGCCGCGGTCTTGACCCGGGCCGCTGGGGGCAGCCCGGCACCCTGGCTCTGGCCGCTGGCCGCCAGCACCGCCTTGAGCCTTTCCTGCACCTGGGCCTCGAACCGCAATATCTCGGCCTTCTTGCGCCTGGCCAAGGGAGTCTGGTCATACAGCAGGCGGACCCCGATATAAAGGAGCACACAGCCCACAAACAGCTTAAAGTGTTTAGGGTCCGGGAGCCATTTGATACGGATCAGGGCGCCGAAGAGGAGCCCCGGCAAGGTCCCCAAAATGACCACCCAGGTCAGTGGCCAGTTCATCCGGCCCTCACGCAGATAGCGGTACACCCCGCTGGGAATGGCGACAATATTGTAGACCAGATTGGTGGGACTCACCGCCGGACTGGCAAAGCCCAGCACGCTCACCTGGAACGGCAGAAGCAAAAAAGCCCCGGAAACTCCACCCATGGAAGTGAAGGAAGAAACCACCAGGGCCACCAGAAAAGGGACGGCGGGATTCGTTTCCACACCGCTGACAGGAAAAAACATGGTCGTTGGCCTCCTGCGCTTGAAATGATCCGGGACAAAATCGGCACCAAGAGCTGCTTGAGATAAGAGACACGATTATTATATAATTCATGCCAATATATCAAGACGCCAAAACTCCTGTCAAGCAGATTAAAACCACCTGAGGCATTTTTTACGCTATAATAATGGACGAGAAATTTGTTTAAGAGGCACTCATGGCCAGGGAAAAAATCACTTCCAAGATCACGGCGCCGGATGAGCGGACGTCGGCAAAGGTGGGGCGCACCAGTCAAGCCCACCTGGTTGCCATACCGGACGGGAGCCGCTGCCTGGATACGGTTCAGCTCACCCGGTTGGAGCAGGATTTCCGCCGATGGGCCGCGGCCTCCCACAGGGACGACGTACGCCTGTCCCGCCGACGTATTCTGCTGATTTTCCTTTTTATTCGCTATACCGGGGCAAAGTTGCACGAGGTATTGGCTGTCAATCCCTTTCAGGACGTGGATCACCAACGGCAAACGGTGAGCTTCGGCAAATCGGAGGCCTCCCTGGGACGGGGGGGGCGGGAAGTCCAGATACCCGAGACCCTTTCCCAAGAGCTGCAGGAGGCTCTGGCCGATCCGGCCTTTCAGGAATTTTTGCATAGTCATCTGGCCGTAGACCCCGGGCACGTCCGCCGCAAGTTCTATGAACGGGCCCTGGCCTGCGGTTTTCCCAAGGCATTGGGGGCCCCGGACGTGATTCGCCGATCCCGGGCCGTGGAACTGATGCAGAACAACCTGCCCTTGCCGGTGGTCCAAAAGATGCTGGGGCATTCCACCCCTAACTTAACCGCGTCCTTCGTGGATTTTTCCGAGGTCGAGATCCAAAAAGCAGCCAGATTTTTTCTGGAAAAAGAGGCCCGGAGAAAGACCAGCGCCCGAAATACCTTTTTCGGCAAAATCAGCGCCATCAAAAAGGGGGATATCCAGGCCCAGGTAGAACTGGTCACCCTGGCCGGGGATCGGCTGGTCACGGTGATTACCAATGACAGTCTCCTACGCCTCGGCCTCAAAACCGGCATGTTGATTTCTGCCGAGGTTAAGGCGCCCTGGGTGGTGTTACAGAAAGGGGAAGAGGAGCCGGCCGGCAGCGCGGAAAACAGATTCCGGGGGACCGTGGAGCGTATCCTGAAAGGCAGGGTCACCACCGAGTACAGGGTGCGCATTGCCGATGGCACGGAACTCTGTGCCGTGGTGAGCCAGGCCGGCAGTCGGGGACTCGAGCTGCGGCCGAACGACACGGTCTGGGCCGTGTTTAACTGCTTTGCCGTGGTCTTGCATCTGGATTAACAGACGTATCAGGCGAGTTCTCCTTCCAGGCCGGTTCCTTAGCTTAATGGAAATAATAAAGATGGGTCTTTCTCTCTCCTTCCACGGTAGTATTTAAACTTGATCCCAACCGCTCGGCCGAGGTTCTTCTGAGCCATTTCAGTTCCGCTTCCACAGGCAGCATGGTCGCAGACCGCCGGTGCTCTTGGAAACCTTTGTCGAACCCCAGCGTTTTTCGGGAACCTGTTATAAAGCTGCCGACTGGATCTATGTCGGTCAAACCAAAGGTCGCGGCAGGTTCGAGGTTCACCAGACCTCCTCCATACCCGTCAAGGATATCTGGCTCTACCCCCTGGAACACTCTTGCAAACAAGCCCTGTGTAATACTTGATTCTTTGGCTATTACCGAGTTGGCCGAATATTTACCGGAGGTTATAGGTCTAACCGGCTTATATTCTCTCTGCCTGGCGTAGCAGATCACTATCACTTATAAACCTAAGTTCTTTTACTTCTATCCTTTGCTCCCGACCCTGTCTGCACCAGTCTTATCGTGTAAATATCTCTTTTTCATAATAGCCTGGCATGGTAAAATGAGGACTATCCTCTCCGTGTTAAGGATGCCCATGTTATGAGCCACCTTTTCCCTCCGAAAACAGTATTCGCCGCCGGGTTGGCACTGCTCCTGTGGCACTGTCTTGCCGGCGGCAGCCCCGGCTGGTGCCGGGGAGTAAACAGTCTGCCCACGGATCTGCAGGGATATATTACCGAAGCGTTCCAGGCCAACCCGGAAATAAAACAATCGGCCGCCAATAAAAAGGCCTCCCAGGAGGCGGTGAAGCCCGCCGGGGCCCTGGATGATCCCATGCTTGATATGGGACTGGCAAACCTGCCGGTGAATACCTTTTCTTTTACCCAGGAGGATATGACGGAAAAGGCCCTGGGGGTTTCCCAGAAAATTCCCTTTCCGGGCAAGCGGCGGCTGCGCTCCCAGGTGGCCCAGGAGCAGGCCCGGGCCGATGAGTTCGCCCTGCTGGATAAACTCAACGAGATCCGGGCCCGGGTGATTCAGGTATATTGGGGGCTTTCCCTGGCCCACCAGGCCCAGGAGATCACGGCTAAAAACAAGCTTGCCTGGGAGCAGGTGGTGCAGGTGGCCGAAACCCGCTACGCCACCGGCCAGGGAGTGCAGGCCGACGTGCTCCAGGCCCAGGTGGAGGTGGGGAACTACCTGGACCGGCTCCTGCAATGGCGACAGCAGCAGGAATCTCTCCAGGCCGAACTGAATGCCCTGCGGGACCGCCCCGGGACCGGCGCCGTCCCCCCTCCGGCCCGGCTGCACCCCAGGCAATTCGCCCTGAGTTTAGAGGAGGCGTTGCGCCTGCTGGAGTCCCGGCCCCAGCTGCAGGCCCTGAAAACTCTCATCCAGAAACAGGAAAAGGCCGTGGCCCTGGCCAGAAAGGATTATTGGCCGGATTTCACTATCGGGGTGGATTACGGTTTTCGGGAAAATAGCCCCACCAAAACCCGAACGGATTTTTTTACGACCTACCTGCAGGTTAATATTCCCCTCTGGTTTTACTTCAAGCAGGCTCCCCGGGTGCGGGAGGAGCAGGCCCGGCAGGCCGCCAGCCAGAACGCCTATCAGGCCGCCTGGAACCAGCTGACCGCCGCGGTGCAGGACCGGACGCTTAAATTGGCCCGCCTCAACCAACAGATCAAACTCTACTCCCAGGGCATCCTGCCCCAGGCCCAGCAGGCGGCCAGCGCCTCGCTGGCGGCTTATCAGGTGGGAAGCCTGGAGTTCGCCCGCCTGGTGCAGAATCAGATCACCGTTTACGAAGCCGAGTTGCGGCTGCAGGAGTATATAAAAGATTTCGAGGAAAACTGGGCTGAGCTGGAATTTCTCCTGGGGCAGGAACTGCCCCGGCAGTCGGGAGGGAAATTATGAACCGAACCCCTGCTTTTACTCTTTTGGGGGGTATGTTTGCCGGCATCCTGGTGGTCCTGGGCGCAGCAGCGGTCTTTTATTATCAGGGCTATCGCTTCATGCGCCATGATAGCCATACTGATACGGCCCCAAAAGAAAAAAAAATCCTGTGTTATGTGTCCCCCACGGACCCCTCTTATTACCGCTTGGAACCGGGCCAGGACCCTCAAGGCCAGGAGCTGGTGCCGGTGTATGAGGGCGATCCCGGGGTTCCCGCCGCCCTCCAGCGGGCCTCAGGAGAGCCGAAAATCAAATATTGGATTTCCCCTATGGACCCTACCTATGTACGGGATAAGCCCGGCAAGGCCCCCTGCGGCATGGACCTGGTGCCCGTTTATGAGGACGATGCCAGCGGCGACACCCCGCCCGGGGTCATCGTGGTCAACCCCGGCATGATCCAGACCATGGGGGTGCGCACCGCCACGGTGCAGGTCAAGCCCCTGGTCCGCACCATACGGGCAGTGAGCCGGGTGTCCTTTGATGAACGCCAGCTCTCCCAGGTGACCACCAAAATCGGCGGCTGGGTGGAAAAACTCCACGTCCGGGCCACCGGCGACCCCATCCGCCGGGGCCAGCCGCTCCTGAGCCTGTACAGCCCGGAACTCGTCTCGGCCCAGCAGGAGTATCTCCTGGCCCGGAACAATGCCCGGGCTTTGGCACAGAGCTCTTTCCCGGAATTGCCTGAGGGCGCCCGGCGGCTCGTCCAGGCTTCCCGGCAACGCCTGCTCAACTGGGACATCCCCGCCGCCCAGATCGCGGCCCTGGAGGCCACCGGGGACGTCAGGAAACATCTCACCCTGGATTCCCCGGTGAACGGCATCGTCACCAAGCGGTGGGTCACAGAAGGCCAGTATGTGGCCGCCGGCGCTCCCCTCCTGGAAGTGGCCGACCTAGGCACCGTCTGGGTGGAGGCCGACGTCTATGAATATGAACTGCCCTGGATCAAGGTGGGCCAGCAGGCCCGCATGACCTTGACGTCGCTGCCTGATGAAACCTTTGAGGGCCGGGTGAACTACATTTATCCTTATCTCAGCGGCCCCACCCGCACCGCCCGGGTGCGCCTGACCTTTCCCAACCCCAAACTCCGACTCAAACCGGACATGTTCGCCCAGGTGGAGATCCAGGTCCCGGCCACAGGGGTGGCCCCGGTGCTCCCCGTGGAAGCCATCCTGGATACGGGGGAAAAACAGCATGTTTTCATCGCCCTGGGGCAGGGCCGCTTTGAGCCCCGGGAGGTGAAGCTGGGCCTCTACGGCGAAGACGGCCAGCGCCAGGTCCTTTCCGGTCTGCAGGGCGGCGAGGAGGTGGTGACCTCAGCCCAGTTCCTGTTCGATTCCGAGTCCCGCTTCCGGGAGGCCAGGGCCCTGATGCTTAAAGCCGGGGAGCCGGAAAAAGGAGACCAGGCACCGGCGCCCATGCCCGGACATCAGCATCATTAAAAAAAGCGGAAAAATAGCCCCTGGAAGGATAATAAAATGCCAACCCCACAGGAACTTCTTCCTGACTCCGGCAAGGATTTTGCGGCTCACTCCGACCTGCGACTCCTGCCATGGTTCTCTTCGGCGAAGCCCGGGGGGAACCCAGCCAGACTCTTCAGGGAATCGGGCATGCCATCATTAACCGGGCCCTGAAACCTGGCTGGTGGGGCCGATCCCTCGAAGAAGTGATCCTCAAACCGTGGCAGTTTTCGTGTTTTAACAAAGAACAGGTTGTTCCGGTTTTGTGTAACTAAGAACCGGCGCCAAAGTGAGGCCTTAGGCCAGTGCCCCGGGGGAATCACCTGTCAGGTCAAATAAGCATGCAGGCCGGGCAGCAGGAAACTGACCCCGAAATAGGTGAACAAGACGGCCATAAAACCCACCACCGCCAGCAGGGCGATCCTTTTTCCCTGCCAGCCCCGCACCAACCTGGCATGCAGCAGGAGGGCGTAAATCAGCCAGGTAATGAGGGACCAGGTCTCCTTAGGGTCCCAGCTCCAATAGCGCCCCCAGGCGGATTCGGCCCACACCGCCCCTGTGAGGATGCCCAGGGTAAGCATGAAAAACCCGATGACGATGGCCCGGTAAATCAGCTCATCCAATTCCTGCGCCCTTCTCAGGGAGTCCTTCTCTTTGGCGCCGGGATTGGCGGACCGGGCCAGGAAGAAATACAGCAGGGCGGCGCCGAACCCCAGGGCAAAGGCGGCATAACCCAGAAAACAGGTGACCACGTGAATAATCAGCCAGTTGCTTTTCAGGGCCGGCATCAGGGGCATGATCTGGGTGGCATGCCCCCCGAAGGAGGCGTAGGCCAGAATCAGGCAGGCCAGGAAAGCTACGAAACTGCCGATATAGTCCCGCCCCTGCCGCCAAAAAGACACGTATGAGACACAGATGACGGCCCAGGAAAAGAAGACCAGGGATTCGTAAAAGTTGGAGAGCGGCGCCCGCCCGATGCTCATCTGGTGGGATTCAAGCCACCGCCAGAGCAGGCTCACGGTGTGTACCCCGAAGCCCAGGAGAGTGGCGCCCTGGGCGATCCTGTTGAGCTGCCTTTGCTGAAAGACCGCGGCCACCAGAAAGATCAGGCCACCGATGAAGTAGAAAAGCACAACCCATCCCAAGAGTTTGGAACTCATGCCAATTCCTCTAATTTGCCCTGCAACCCGGCCAGCCGCCGCTGAAAAGCGAATTTCTGCCGGTCACCGACGCCATACACCGTGATGCTGTACCCCCCTTTGCCCTGGGGACGTACTGCCACGGCCCAGCGCTGCCGGGGGACGAAAAAGGCCAGCCAGAATCCCGGCAGCAGTAGGATAAAGCCGGCATAGACCACGTAAACGCCGGGATCGTATTTGACCAGCAGGCCCGAACTATATGTCAGGTCCAGGTTCTCCACGCGAAAAATATGGGGTCCGGGCTGGGGCGGTTGCCTCAGGGAAGAGTCGGCCAGGACCCAGAAAAGCAGGGGATGACCTCCTCCTTCCGGCCGATAGGCCAACTGCACGGCCGGTCCCAGGCCGCTGATATTGCTCTCCAAACGCCAGACGATGACCATGCCCTTATCATCCGGGAGATTGAGCCGCTGCCGCAAGGGGGCTTCCAAGGTGTAGGTTTTATCATCCAGAGTGACCTGCAGGGTGACGGCGCCCCGGGGCCTGGCCTGGTAAGTGGACTGATAAAAAGTGATATCCTCGAAGGTAACCGGATCATTGACCCGACAGATGGCCTGCCGGACTTCCTGCCCGTCTTTGATAAAGGTCAGGTCCGAGCGGAATTCCTGGGGAGTACCGTTGGGATAAAAGCTTACCTGAAAACGATCCAGCCGGACGCCGAAATCCAGGGGCTTCCGGCCGGGCGGGTCATTGAGGGTCAGGATATTGCCGGTCTCCCCCTCCAGCAGCTCCAACTGTCCCTGGAAGCCCCAGATATTGCCGAGCATGGCCCCTGAGATAATCACAATGATACTCAGGTGGATCAGATATGGCCCCAATCGACCCCAACGCCCCCGCCGGAAGAGATGCCAGGTGGTTTCCTGCTCCCCCACCACTACCGTGGGGCGGCCCAGGGAACGGCTGAGCCGGCTCTCCAGATTCTGAAGGGACGCGGCATCCTGGCGGGAGAGGTTAAGCTGCAACCGCTGAGGAAGCTTCTTATACGCCTCCGGGGCCGGTCGGCTCCGCAGGAGGCGCAGGACCTCGGGCAGCCGTTTCAGGGAGCAGGCCGTCAGATTCAGGCTGAGCAGGCCGATGACACTCAGAAACAACGGGCTGCGGTAAATATCGTGCAGGCCCAGGCGCCAGTAGATTTGGGCCGGCAGCTGGCCGAACCTTTCCTGATAAAATTCCCAGGGCTGCCCCTGGGGCAGCAGGGTGCCGATTAAACCGCCCACGGCCAGCAGGAAGAGGGTGAGCAGGGCCAGACGGATGGAGGTGAGACCATCCCACAATCGGGACAACATCTGATTACGCCTTTAAGTTATATCTGTCGGTGGCAAGGAAGGAACAGCTGCAATCTAATATTATACGAACTTTCGAGGCGTTAGCGGGTGCAACAACCGGAGGCAGGAGGAAAACATCGAAAACCCGAGCGTCATGATCCCGACCTACTCTTCATCTTCTTCTTCCTCAGGGTAATCCTCTTCAAAATCCTCGTCAAGATCGTATTCCTCCATTTCCTTTAAATACTCTTCATATTCATCTTCGGTGAGCAGTTCGTCAAAGTCGGCCGGCGCGGTCAGTTCCAGGCGCAGCAGCCAGCCGTCGATATAGGGCTCTTCATTGACTAATTCCGGCACCTCGTGCAGTTCGTAATTCACTTCCACGATTTCACCGGAGACGGGGGCCAGAAGTTCTTCTTTACCGCCCTGGGCCTCAATAATGCTGAAAGCCTCGTCCTTGACGAGCTCTTCACCCTCTTCCGGCAACTGCAGGCCATAAATTTCCCCCAGGTTTTCCTGGAGATAATCCGAGATACCGATGGTGACGCGACCATCTGCTTCCAAGCGGGCCCAGAGGTGGTCCTGGCTGAAACGGAGCTCCCCAACTTCTCTCACTACCATCCCCTTTCCATGAGTTCTACCCGGATAAGCAAGCAGCTAACGAAAGTGATATATAAACGTCTCCTTACTTTTTTGCAAGACTTTTTTCCGGGGCTTTTTCGATAAATGATTTCAGAAAAAGGAAATAGGCTTCGCCCCCCACCTCATAGAGATCATTATGCCCGGCGCCGGTTACGGTGTGAAAGGTTTTGGGTTCCGCGGCCAGGTCATAAAGTTTTTGGCCTAGATGATACGGGACAATATCATCACGGGCCCCATGCACTACAAGTTTGGGGATAGGGGCATCCCGCAGCCATTTCAGGGCATTGAATTTATCGGCCCATAGCCGGCGGGTCGGCAGCCAGAAATAATGCTGCCGGGCCATGTCACCCACATTGGTAAAGGTCGATTCGATGATCAGGGCCCGGGCCGGGACCTCGGCAGCCAGTTTGGCGGCCACCACCCCTCCCAGGGAGTGGCCGGCAATGACAATCCGGTCCGGCGGCAGGTGCAGTTCCTCCACTAGATAGCGGTAGGCCGCCCGGGCATCCTCATACACTCCGGTTTCGCTGGCCGTCCCCTGACTCAAGCCATAGCCCCGATAATCAAAAAGAAACACCCCAAACCCCACCCGTTGCAGAGCCGCCATGAGCCCCAGCCGGTGGCTGATGTTGCCGCCATTGCCGTGACAATGTAAGATCACCGGGGCCGTCGCACCAGCCGGGGCATACCAGGCATGGAGGCGGATGCCGTCGGCCGTGGTAAAAAAGATTTCCCGGCAATCCAGGCCCATCTGCGAGGGCAGGTAATCCAAACTCCGGGTGGGAAAAAAGATGAACAGCCGTTCCACCATACTTTCCCGCACGGTGGCCAGGGTGAAGATGGCAATGGCCACTAATAAGGCTATGACAATACCGAACATGGCCCTCCCAACTGCCAGAAGAGAACGTATTAGGTGTCCCGAATAGGCCCCCTTGGGCTGCATGTCTCACCCGGTGTAAAAAATTCAACCGCAGAGACGCAGAGAACGCCGAGTGGTCCAAGCCAAGCTTACTGTCCGGCAAAAACCCGATAGTTTAAGAGTCGCAAGAGGCGTAAACCGCACCTGTGGCAGTTGCATAATTTTATTGTAACCGCTATTCTAATATGGTAATTCAAAAAATCGGTTTGGCAATTGCTAAACCTTAAAAAAAGACTGCATCCGAGGCATTGGCGCCTGAGTCCGAAGATACCTCTGGCCTCGGTTTCGAGGTTGGTTATGCATCCATTACGTAGCGGTCAGGCGGGGGAAAAACGCCTGCTGTTGGGGAACGAAGCCATCGTGCGGGGGGCCCTGGAAGCCGGGGTGGCCCTGGCGGCAGCTTATCCCGGCACCCCGTCATCGGAAATCGCCGACCGCTTTTATCAGATCTCCCAGGAATCCGAACTTTATTTTGAATATTCCACCAATGAAAAAGTGTCCTTGGAGGTGGCCGCCGGCGCCGCGGCTTCGGGTCTCCGGGCCATGTGCTCCATGAAACACGTGGGGGTCAACGTGGCCGCGGACACCCTGATGACCCTGGCCTATTCCGGCGTCAGGGGCGGCCTGGTGCTGGTGTCGGCCGACGACCCTTCCCTTTTCTCCAGCCAGAACGAGCAGGACAACCGCTATTACGCCACGCTTTCGGGCCTGCCCATGCTGGAGCCCAGCAGCGCCCAGGAAGCCAAGGATATGACCCGGTACGCCTTTGAGCTCTCGGAGCGGCTGTCACTGCCGGTGATCCTGCGCACCACCACCCGCATCAATCACAGCCGGGGCGTGGTGGTCCTGGGAGAGGTGACCCCGCCGCAGCGGCAGGGGCATTTTAATAAAAACCCCTTCCGCTACGTCATGGTCCCGGCAGTGGCTCGCCAGGCCCACGGCATTCTGCTGGCCCAACAGGCCAAGGCCG
>VGSX01000105.1 GCA_016874895.1 Deltaproteobacteria bacterium | reverse complement strand
TTCCTCACCCTGCACGAGGCCAAGACCCGCCATAACCCGGCCGTACCCAAGACCTTCGGCCAGACCATCGTTTACGGGGTGGAACCGCCGCCCCGGCTGCTCTGGGAATGGCTCCGCCGGGTGAACCGGTACACGAATTTTTTTGAAAAATTTTATCACTATTATTCCCCCCAATATGACGGCGGCACTGATATCATGGTCCGCAATCTGAAATTAAAAGGCGGCTTCGCCGTGGAGACCTGGCGGGGCTTTAATCTCCAGCGCCGGATCGAACTGCAGAAACTGGTGCTGTTGACCTTCCTGCAGCAGGTGGGCCTTGATTATTCCCTGAATTAACAGAGGGATACGTCTCTAAAGGCATAGATTCAGGGTATTGTCCCATCCGAAAGCGCAACTTCCCGAGAAAGTGAGCATGCCTGCCAGAACAGCTTCCCGGAGATCGAAGGGCTCCCCCGTCAGAAAGCGGCACCGGCGCTGTATCCTGGTCATCCTGGACGGCCTGGGAGACCACGGCCACGGAATGTTAGGCGGCCAAACCCCCTTACAGGCCGCCTGCACCCCCAACCTGGACCGGTTGGCAGCCCTGGGGATGAACGGCCTCTACCACGCCCACCTCCAGGGAGTGGCCCTGCCCAGCGAAATCGCCCACTTCCTCATGTTCGGCTATGAGTTGCAGGATTTTCCCGGTCGGGGCTACCTGGAGGCGGTGGGTTACAATATCCCCCTAACGCCGGGAGATGTGGCCCTGCTGGGGCGGATTTTTACGGTGCGGGAAGAGGAGCAGCGCCTCATCCTGGCGGTGGAGGACCCCAAGGTAGACCCCACAACCTGCCAGATTCTCCAGAAAGAGATCCACTATTATGAGGCCGCCGGAGTGGAGATCGAATTCATCCCCACCAAGGGCATCCAGGGCGTGCTGGTCCTGCGGGGCGAGGTTTCCCCGGATATCACCGACTCTAATCCCATTCACGAGGGCCGCCCCCTCATGCAGGTCCTGCCCCTCCAGGGGAAAGAGCAGGATGCCAGGGTCCGCCGTACCTGTCAGGCATTAAACGACTATCTCCTCTGGGCTTACCGCCGCCTCTGCCGCCATCCCCTGAACCAAAACCGGCCAGCTCGAAAGTTGCCGGCCTTGAATGCCGTAGGGCTGCAACGGGCCGGCCAGTTCCGCCCGGTGGTACCATTCGAGGACAGGTGGGGACTTCGCCCCCTGGCTCTGGCCACCGGCCCCTTATATCGCGGCCTCGGCGCATTCCTGGGAATGCCCCTCATTCCCCTGCGGGACACCAGATATGTGGAAGCCGATCTGCGGGAAAGGCTAAGGCTGGCCAGGATGTTGCCCGGGTATGATTTTGTTTATGTCCACACCAAGGCCCCGGATGTTGCGGCCCACACCAAAAATCCGCACCACAAAAAGCGGGTCATCGAAATCCTGGACCGGGCCTTTGCCTATGCCCTGAACGAAATCGTTCCGGATGAGAATATCCTCCTGGTTGTCACTGCCGACCACTCCACCAACAGCGCCGGGAGCATGATCCACTCCGGGGAGGCCGTGCCGCTTACTATGATCGGCGCCACCACCCGCCGGGACGCAGTGGCCCGTTTCGATGAAGTCAGTGCTGCGGGCGGCTGCCTCAGTCTGGTGCGCGGCCCGGAGCTCATGTATCTTATCCTGAACTTCCTGGACCGGGCCAAACTGTTCGGCCTGAGGGATTCACCCCTGGATCAGCCCTTTTTTCCGGGCCCGGCCACCCCTTTACTGGTGGATTAAGGTTATCTGCGGGTTGAGGTAAGAAAATGAGGCGGCAGGCGAGGGGCTCTGTGATTGCCCCACCACCCTGACCCTCTCCCCCCGCCGGCGGGTGGAGAGGGGAGAAAGAATGCAGGCTTTTTTAAATGCGATAGATGATAAAGCCCAGCAGATTCATTGCACCAGGCGGTCGAAAATTTCATTGATAGCCTTGACGGCGATGGAGTCCGCCGGCAGGTTGATGGTGGGTTTGCCCAAGCCGTCATATTCGGCAATCAACGGGTCCTCGGGCACCACGCCGGCCAGGGGTAATCCCCAGTTATTGATTTCTTCCTGGCTGCGGGGTGGGATGCCGTCGGTCAGGCGGTTAACGATGAGGGCGGCCTGGCCCATCACGATTTTCAAACTTTTAGCCACCTCGTAGACCCGTCGGGCGGCCTGAACTCCCCGGAAGGAGGGGTCGCTGACGATGAGCAGGAGATTCACGTCCTTCGTAGTCAACCTGCTCAAATGTTCCATGCCGGCTTCGTTGTCCATAACGATATAGGGGTAGTTCTTAGACAGGACATCCATGTAATGGGCGATGAGATGGTTGGCGGCACAGTAGCAGCCGGCCCCTTCGGGCTGGCCCATGCAGATGAGATCATAGTCCGTAGCTTCCACCAGGCATTGATTGATACGGAATTCCACCAGCTGATCCTTGGTCATGTCCACTCTGCCGCCGCCCTGCTTCACCTCTTCCCGGGCCTCGCCCACGGTGGTTTGTACTGCGACGCCCAGAACTTCGTTAAAATTGCTGTTGGCGTCCGCGTCCACGGCCAATACCGGGGTTTTGCCGTGTTCCATGAGATAGCGGACGGCCAACCCGGCCAGGGTGGTCTTGCCGGTGCCGCCTTTTCCGGCCATTGCGATGAGATATGACAAAGTTTATCCCTCCAGGAAAATTTTCTTAGGTCAATCGTTAAGTTATCTGGTAAAATATAAGTAGGCGTTCAGCTATCAGCAATCAGCTTTCAGCAAAAACAATGGGTTAGGGAAACTAAGCGAAAAACCAGTGATCCGCCACCTTGGAATAACTATTTGTAATTTAAAGCATTAGCTGATAGCTGTAAGCTGACCGCTGAACGCTTACAAATATAAACTGTTTGACATAATTCGTCAATTGCCCCGGCCCGAAGTTCTGTCCTTAAAAGTTCACAATGTAGGGCGGGAAAGCGAAGCGCATCCCGCCTTCCAGCTTAAAAGTTCACAATGTAGGTCGGGAAAGCGAAGCGCATCCCGCCTTCCAGCAAACTTTTCATGCTTTACGGGTGGGCCCCCCGGCCCATGAGGAACTGTCCTGAAAAGTTTTGTGCAGGGGCAAGGTGCTCTGTGCCGTTAAAGATAGCCGAAACGGCTAATGCCCGTCTGAAGACCAACAACTCCACTTCCCTCGGAGGTCAGCCATGCATATTATCATCAACCATTCTATCCTGGAAATTGTTGAGGGCGATATCACCCGACAGGACACCGAGGCCATCGTTAATGCCGCCAACGAGCAGCTCCGGGTAGGAGGCGGGGTGGACGGCGCCATCAACCGGGCCGGGGGGCCCCGCATCCAGGAAGAGGCCCGGCGAATCGGCTATTGTCCCACCGGCCAGGCCGTGATCACCACCGGCGGCGATTTAAAGGCTTCCTTCGTCATTCACACGGTGGGGCCGATCTATAAAGACGGGCGGCAGGGTGAACCCGAGCTCCTGGCCTCCTGTTACCGGGAAAGCCTGGCCCTGGCCCGGGCCAGGGGTATCAGAAGCATTGCCTTCCCCTCCATTTCCACGGGGGTATACGGCTACCCGGTGGCTGACGCGGCCAGGATCGCCCTGGGCAAGGTCAAGGCGTATTTGCAGCAATACCCGGACATCAGGCTCGTGCGCTTTGTCCTGTTCGGGCAGGAAGCCTTCGAAGCCTATGCTGCCGCCCTGGGAGAGCTGGCCCAGGAATGAGACATGCCGGCTGAACGCCTACTTGTCGAGCAGCCCTTAACATCGGCTGTTAAACCTGCCCCCGACCAGTGTCCGGGGCGGGAGAACAGCCATAACCCTTACACTGAGCCGTGAGAACCGGCGGACCGCATCTGTCCCGGGTTTTTATTGAAATCGCTCAAGGAGTTGATGAATATGGAAAAAGTCGTTTTAAAGGCAAGCAGACGCGACCTGACCGGGAAAAAGGTGGGCGCCCTGCGCCGCCAGGGAAAAATTCCGGCCGTGATTTACGGGCATCGCATCGATTCCACCCCCATCATGCTGAACGCCGTTGAAGTGTTACCGAAATTATCCTCTCTGACCTCGTCCAGCACGGTGACCATCAACCTCGACGGCAAGGAATACCTGGCCCTGGTGCGGGAGAAGAAACGCGACATATTAACCAAAAAGGTTGTGCACCTGGATTTCCAGGTCCTGTCGCGCACCGCCAAGATGCGCGCCAAGGTGGGCATCGAACTGACCGGAACAGCCCCGGCGGTTAAGGACGCCCAGGCCATTATCCTGACGAACCTCACCGAACTCGAGGTGGAGAGCATCCCCGAAAATCTGCCCGAGCGCTTTATGGTGGATCTCTCCGGCCTGGCGGAAATCGGCGACAGTATCAGGGTGCAGGATATTACCCCGCCCGAAGGCGTGGAAATCCTGGCGGACCCGGAAGAGGTCATTGTTATCGCCTCAGCCCCGAGGGGCGAGGAGATTGAGGCGGAAACCGTATCAGAGCCCACCGAACCCGAGGTTATCAGCGGCTCCAGGAAAGCCGAAACCTCACATTAGGACTTCTCAGGGAACGCTGTTTAGGGTATGTTGCCGTTTTGGGTCCGGGCAATCCGGCCCCAAAGCGGTTTTGCTAACCGAAGGCGATAAGCAATCAGCTTTCATCAAAAACCAATGAGAAAAGTCATTTCTTCAAAGAAGTCTGGAGGCAGTCATAATATTCGAGCTATTTTGATTTACTCTGTTACCTGATGGCTGAAAGCTGAACGCTTACTGCTGACCTTTGCCAATGGGGGTTGAAGATGGTAAGGAAAATTTTCGTGTCTTGGCTTAAGGTGGCCAGCCTGGTTGTATGGCTGGTGGTGGGTTGCTGGGTCCCTAATCTGTCGGCTCAGGTCGATTATTACTGGATAGGCGCGCCGGGAACCCAGGATTGGGGGACCGCGGCCAACTGGAACCCCCCGAATGTGCCGAACCCGGGGGACAGCGCTTTCCTGGAACAGGCTGACACCCAGAACCGCATCGCCACTTACCGCAATATTTTCCCAACTATTCCCGCCTTGAACCTCATCAGGATAAACGCCAGCGGCACCGGCACCATGACCCTGAGTCTGGCTGATCCCGGCCTCACCGGCAGCCTGCAGGTGGGAACCCTTTATATCGGGGACACCCATCAGGGTCTGTTGCACCAGACCGAAGGGTCCCTGACCGCGACGGAATACCTTTACCTGGGAAGTCAGACCGGCAGCAGCGGCAGCTATACCATGGAGGCCGGCGACCTCCGGGCAAACAATCTGGTGGTGGGGGAATTCGGCCAGGGCTTCTTTATTCAATCTCAAAATACCGCCACTCCCACAAACGTCATAGTGGAAAACGATTTCGGCCTGGGGACCAATGTCGGCGGCCAGGGGAGCTATGAATTACTTGGGGGTAATCTGTCGGCTAATTACAGCTTTGTTGGTTTTGCCGGCCAGGGCGATTTTATTCAGTCGGGCGGTAGGCACACGGTGACTAACGAATTGATTCTGGGCTATGTGGAGGGGAGCCAGGGAAATTATGAACTGTCAGGCCCAGGCATCCTGGTGACGAACTACACCTGGGTGGGGAATCAAGGCACCGGCATTGTCAATCAAACCGGCGGGGATCATGAGGTAGCCGAGGACCTGGTTCTCGGGCTATCCGGCGGTGGCAGCGGCACGTACGACCTGCGCGGCGGGGCGCTGGAGGTGGGCGGTGATCTTTTCGTCGGCGACGGCGGGAGCGGCGCTTTTACGCAAACCGCCGGGACCAACACCGTTATCGGTCATTTGGGCGTCGGGCGCGGGGTAGGTGGTATAGGTACTTTTGATGTGCAAGGGGGCGACCTGGACGTGGGGGAACTGTATGTCGGGTATGCCGGAAATGGAACCTTCACCCAGACAGGCGGGATGCTCATCACTAACAACATTTACCTGGCAGATGAAGATACCGGCCGGGCCACGTATCACTTCAGGGGTGGCACTTTGACCTTCCGCGATCCTGCCGAAGGCTCCCTAAACGTCGGCCGGCGCGGCATTGCCGACTTTCACCAGGCCCCCGGCAACAATTTGAGTCTGGGATATATCTTTGTGGACAGCCAGGTGGGCACCAGCACCTACACCCAGGAAGGAGGGAACACCACCCTGAATCACCATTTAGGGGTGGGGCGGTCCCTGTCCGGCCGGGGGGAATATAATCTGCAGGACGGCACCCTGACCATGGCCGATCTCTACCTCGGTTACGAGGGCACCGGCGTCTTCAACCAGTCGGGGGGCACTGCGACCGTAGCTGACACCATCTGGATGGCAGCCCTGGCAACCGGCAATGCCACTTATAATCTGCAAGCCGGCGCTCTCTCCGCTACTCATCTCCACCTGGGCCATGCGGGCACCGGCCTCTTCACCCAGACAGGCGGCACCCACACCCTGACTGGTGATTTAAACCTGGCCACGGAACCTGCCAGCTCGGGAACCTATAATTTACAAGGGGGAACCCTGACGGCCCAGAACATTAATCTTTTCCCTGGTGGCCTGTTCAACCAGACCGGAGGAACTCTCAACTTCCAGCAATTCAACCATCAGGGGGGCGAAGTGCAGGGCAGCCTGGAAAACCGGGGGACCTATACCTATGATAGCGGCACCTTCACGGGCCGTCTGATTAATTCCGGGACAGCCGTTTTTAACGCCGATTTTACCGCGGGCAATGGCATGGCGCATTTTTCCGACCTGACAGTGGAGGCGGGTCGCAGCCTGACCTTTAACGGCCAGGGTTTGGAAATCGGCGCCGGCGGCACTATAACCCAGAATGGAGGAAACCTAAGTGCCGGAACCCTCTTCCTGAATACCGGCGGTCGCTTCATCCGCAACGGCGGCACCTTGAATTTTACTGATTTCAACCTTCGGGGCGGGATTTATACCGGCCCCCTGGAGAACCACAATAATCTCACAGGGTTCGGGCTGATTGAGGGCGATCTGGCAAATTTCGGCCGGGTAAACCCCGGTAGTTCGCCCGGCACCCTGAATATCCAGGGCTCTTTTACCCAGGCCGCAGCCGGCGTCTACGTGGTGGAACTAGCCTCCCCCACGAATTACGATAAAATCGAGGTTGACGGGATGGCCCAGGTTGGCGGGACCGTGCAGCCGGTGCTCCTGGGCGGTTACAACCCCGCCTATGGCCAGGCTTTTCCCGGCATTATCACGGCCACCGGGGGGATAAGCGGTGAGTTTTCCACTATCTTATCCGACCTGCTCTGGAAGCTGGTGTACCATCCTGACAGCATCGACCTGATCAGGTGGGGGCGCGACTTTGCCGATCCCGGCGTGCCCTTGACAGCCAACCAGTACAACGTCGGGGTCATGCTGAACAGCGTCCGGGACACCGCCAGCGGCGATCTGGCCCAGATCCTGGACACCCTGTCCACTATGGAGGCCAATGCCTTACCGGACGCCTATCAGCAGATTTCTCCGGATAAGGCGCAGATTCTGCCGGCCATGAGCCTGGCGGGAGCCGCCCTGCAGTGGCGGAGTCTGGCCAACCGCCTCACCTATCTCCGTTGGACAGGGGGAGAGGGCGGAGGCGGGGCGGGAACCCCCCGGTTTTCCGGCTCCCGGCTGGCGGGCTTGATGCTGGCTTATAACGGCTCCGACGTCGGCAGCCTCTTGACCGGACGCCAAACCCAGGCACCGGACCGCCCCTGGAGCATTTACGCCGATTTTCTCGGCACCATCGGAGACTGGCGCACCACCCCCAATCGAACCGGTTATGATTTTAACATCTTCGGCTTCAACCTCGGATTCGACTACCGCTTCGGGGATAAGCTGATTCTGGGAGCCGGCACCGGTTATTACCACACCTCGGCCGACTATAAAAACTCCGGGGGCAGCTCTAAGGCCGACAGTATTCCCTTCTTTGTTTACGGCGCCTATTATCCCGGGAATTTCTATGCGTTCGGGTCGTTGGGATATACCCTGAACCTTTACGACATGAAGCGCAACTTTGCTTTCGGCGGGATCAACCGGGTGGCCCAGAGCTCGGTGAACGGCAGCCAGTTCAATGCCGGGGCTGAAACCGGCTACGACCTGAAACTGGCGCGGGTGATTATCACCCCGAACGTTTCCTTGAATTACTCCAAGGTCTGGGTGGGAAGTTTTAGCGAGACCGGGGCGGGGGCCTTAAGCCTGAATATTTCCTCCCAGGAAGCGGATTCCCTCCAGAGCGGGGTGGGCGTCCGGCTCAGCTGCCCCTTTAAGGCGGGCAAAGCCCGGGTGGTCCCCCAGGTTGCAGCTTCCTACCAGCATGAATTCTCCAATGACAGCCGCGGCCTGAACGCTCGTTTGAGCCAGACCGGCGGGACCTTTTCCTATCGGACCGAATCGCCCCGCCGGGATTTTGCCGTTCTGGGGGCCGGGGTGGCCGTGGAGGTCAAGCACAACGTATTTCTTCAGGCGAACTATAACACCGAAGTGGGGCAGAGCAATAACAGCACCCACAACGTCAGCGGGGTGCTGCGCTGGTCTTTCTGAGCCGGCGCGCATCTCAAAGCCACCTGATCGACGAGACGGGCCAGCGGATATCTCTCAGCCCCCAAGCACCTATCCCTGGCCCTAAAAACCAAGGAAGTTACGCACCGCCGTTCCCTCGTGCCAGGCAATATACGGTTATCCCGGAGGGATGCCTTATGTAGGGCGGGAAAGCGCAGCGCATCCCGCCTTTAATAGCGTGGATGCTTAGCAGTATTGCCCTGTACACCTTTGGGGGACTTTTCCACTACTTTTCCCGTGATGATGGCCGAAAAGTTTTTGACACCATCGCCGTTGACCATCAGATAACGGGGTTGAGACATGATCCTTGCGGTGGGGCCGGCCAGGCGGCGATCGATACTGAAAGCAGCCACGTATCCGGCCTGGTCCGCCGCCTTCTCCAGTTCGTCGTCATAAATCCCGAAGGGCCAGGCCAGCAGGTCCACCGGGGTGCCGAACCGTCTTTCCAGGGAGGCCCTGGCTTTCAACAACTGGCTCTCCACCAGTTTCTGATACTCCTCCGGCTTGAGCTTCTTTTTTTCCTTCTTGAAATTAGGGTGCCAGAAGGTGTGGGACTGCATGTCGAACAGACCGGTCTGCTGCAGTTCCCGTAACTGCTCCCAGGTCATGACATACGAAGCATTGGAAACCGCCGAGGGGTAAATGAACAGGGTCACGGGGATGTTGTACTTGCGCACCAGGGGCAGCATGTCGGTATAAACCGATTTATGGGCGTCATCCGCGGTGATCACCACGGACTTCGGAGGCGGGGGAGGACCCTGGCCCCGGAGATAATCCACCAGAGTGCGCAGGGGTATCACGGTATACCCGTTTTCCTGCAGCCACTTCAGCTGGGCCTCGAACACCGGAGTGGTCACCGTCATGCTATCCGCCACGGTGGGACCGAAACGATGATAATTCAACACCGGGACCGCAACCTGCTCCTGGGCCCCGAAAAGGGGTTGACTGCACAGGATTATCAGGCAAAGTCCCGCCACGCATTGGAGAAGTCGGTTCATGGCACAAGTTCCCTAAAACGATCGAGGGTAGGAAAGGCGGGATCAATCTGACCCCGAGACTTTTTTCGGATTTGACGTTACCACAGAGCGCGTTGAATGTCTCGATTATTTTGTATCTGACCTTCCCCAACCCCGTCTGGCTGGAAAACGAAAAGCGGGGCTACTCCAACCGGCAGGTGCCGGCAGCGCTGCGGTTCTACGGCCTGGCCGAGGCCGAGCTGGCCCCGGCTGGCTCACTCTTATGGAGCATCTTTCAGCGGTCAGCTTACAGCCGTCAGCTAAAGAAATAATTTCAAATAATTATCACAATTTTGCTAACAACTGTTTCAAAGCCTGTAAAAAAGTATTCCTGGAAACAAGGGTCAGAGTTGCGCGGACTGACTATGATGCACGAGAATGTTCTTGTGGAGCGGCAGACGTACAAAAGCCCGCACGGCTGTATTTTTCAGCTTATTGACCATGCGGGCACAATACTTGCGATAACTCATTTCCGCATAGCGTAAGGCCTTCAGGAGTTCTGCCCGGAATAAGTGCGCCGGTGAGACTCGCCGCATTGACGGAGTATAACTCGGGGAAGCCAGAAGGCTATTGAGCACCCGGTCATCCAGTAAGCTATCAGTCAGGTGGAGTTCCGGATCGTCAAGATACCGTTGATAACAGTGCTTGGTAAACGGCAGGAAACCACGAGTGCGATCCTCGATAAATTTTCCCATCTCCGACAGTTGGATAACTCCGACTGGCGGAGCCGGCATGTTGGTCAATTCGTGGAGCGGCACCTGGCTTGCCCCTTGTGGCTCATAATGTGCCACGACATCACGAAGCGCTTCTTCAGCCAAGGCCTTTTTCTGTTTCTTGGTCAGGCGCCGCCAGTAAGGGAAGTTGGTCTTCAGTTGCTTAATCACGAGTCGCTTGATATCTTTTGCTTGCATGGGAAGCTCCTGTATCGTATTGAGATCGTTTGACGACCATCTCAATTGTACAGGCCTTCCATGCATATCTCTATAAAATAATTAGATATAATGTATTTTTATTAACATGCTTTCTTCAGTATGACCCAAATTGAGCGATTTGTAGCCGCAACCTTTAGGTTGCGCTGATTTACTTGAACCCATCTTTTTTCAGTATGACCCAAATTGAGCGATTTGTAGCCGCAACCTTTAGGTTGCGGTGATTTACTTGCACCCATCTTTCTTCAGTATGACCCAAATTGAGCGATTTGTAGCCGCAACCTTTAGGTTGCGCTGATTTACTTGCACCCATTTTTCTTCAGTATGACCCAAATTGAGCGATTTGTAGCCGCAACCTTTAGGTTGCGCTGATTTACTTGAACCCATCTTTTTTCAGTATGACCCAAATTGAGCGATTTGTAGCCGCAACCTTTAGGTTGCGCTGATTTACTTGCACCCATTTTTCTTCAGTATGACCCAAATTGAGCGATTTGTAGCCGCAACCTTTAGGTTGCGCTG
>VGSX01000104.1 GCA_016874895.1 Deltaproteobacteria bacterium | reverse complement strand
GCACCCCCTCACCCTAACCCTCTCCCCCAAGGGGGAGAGGGAATAAGTGAAATGATATCAGGCTGATAAAAAGTTTTGGGTAATACATTGCAAGGGGCATGGGGAAGTCATGATACAAAGCGCCTCTGGCTCCCCCACGGACTCGAGCTACCCTGTTTTCTAAACACTGACCCCTGACCCCTGACCACTGACCACTGACCACTGACCCCTGACCCCTGACCCCTATCACGATAAAAAGGCCTGCACGGCCTGTTCGATGCGAACCAGGTCAACTTCGGTGTCAAAGCAGGGGCCGTGGGGGCGGTGGTTCAGGACGCCGTATACCGGCAGGGGGTAGCTGTCCTGGAGGCCGCTCACCATGTCACGTTCGCAGGCCACGGCGATGATGACCTGGGGACGGCGTTCGACAATGATACGCCGGGCGATGGTGCCGCCGGTGGCCACCGCCAGACCCACCCCATACTTGTCCGAGATTTCCACCAGGCCCTTGATATGACATTTACCGCAGCGTTTGCAGTTCTCCACGTTGCCGGTGATCCTCACGGCGCAGTCGTGGAACTGCAGACAATGGGGCATGAGCAGCAGGACTTTGTCCGGTGTGGTCCTAATCTTTTGGGCCAGCACCAGTTGATTGTTGATCTCGATGAAAGAGCGTTGCACCTGCTCCTTTCTGACGCCGAAGAGTCGGCCGACGCCGATGAGCAGGGGAAAGACGATCTTGACGATGATGCCCCGCAGTTTCTTGGAAATAAAGAGGTCGCGGCCCAGGATAATGGTCAGCGTCAGAAGGAAGACGCCCCCCACCATCAGGAAGACCAGCACCCCGAAAAAAATGCCCAAAATCAAGGGCAGGCGGGGGTGAAACTGGGTGAAGCCGACGTAGGGGACATACCAGAGCAGAGCCAACAGCGGCACCAGCAACAGGCTGACCGCAACTAATAGGCCGATGAAGATTCGTTTCTGGGGGCGGATGGAATTGCCACCATCGAGGATCAGAGAAGGAGTGTCGGAGGGTGGTGCTTTGTCCATGCCTGACTACCCCAAGCGCATGTGAGTGAGCTTTTGCCCCCGGGCGAATTCCAGGGCGGATAAACGTTTTCGTCCGGCCAGTTGGAGCTCCCGCAGCCATAAACTGCCCTCGCCGCAGGCCACCTGGACGCCAGCAGCCGTAGCCTGCAGGACGGTCCCAGGAGGCGGCCGGTGAGGCAAGGAAGCTCCCAGTTCGGGTTGGAAGACCTTGAGGATCTTGCCCTGATAGTAGGTAAAGGCCCCGGGTTTGGGGTCCAGGCCCCGGATGAGCCGGTGGAGTTCCACGGCAGGACGGGAAAAATCCAGGTGCTGCATCTCTTTGGTGAGAACCGGGGCAAAGGTGATGCCCTGGGAGGGCTGGGGCGTTCTGATGATATTACCGACCCGGACGGCATGCAGCGCCTCTACGAGCAGACGGGCGCCTTTGACGGCCAGGCGGGCCCCCAGAGTCCCGGCAGTATCGTCTGAACTGATGGGCTCTGCTTCCTGTAAAAATATATCTCCTGCGTCCATTTTCTGGACCAGCCACATGATAGTGACCCCGGTCTCCCCCTCGCCGTTGATGATGGCCCAGTTTATGGGCGCGGCCCCCCGATAACGGGGCAGCAGGGAGGCGTGGACGTTCAACACCCCCAGCGAGGGGATGGCCAAAATCTCCCGGCACAACATCTGGCCAAAGGCCACCACCAGGATGAGGTCCGGCTTTATCTGGCGCAGATTATCGAGAATATCGGCCTGGCCTTTCAGGCGGGGCTGCAGAACCGATATCCCCCGAGCGCTGGCCTCGGTTTTCACCGGTGAGAACTTGAGCTGCTGCCCCCTTCCCTGGGGCCGGTCCGGTTGGGTCACCACTGCAGCCACCTCAAAGCCACCGGCCAGGACGGCCTGCAGGCTGGGAACAGCAAAAGCCGGCGTACCCATGAAAACCAGGCGCAGGGTTTGGGTCATGTTTTGTTCTTTTTTTTGAGCTGCCGATTGTAGAGACTACGCCTCAGGCGGCTGATGCGGTCGATGAACAAGATGCCGTCCAGGTGGTCGATCTCGTGTTGCAGCACCACGGCCAACAGGTCTTTGGCCTCAATCTGCAGGGGGTTGCCTTCCCGGTCCAGGCCCGCCACCGTGATGCAGGCCTTCCGCCGCACGTCGCAGGAATAGTCGCTCACGGAGAGGCAGGCCTCTTGATGAACTACCTCGCCCTCGGAGGCCACTATTTCAGGATTAATGATAACGCAGAGATTGCGGCCCTCTTCTTTAGGGGTGACGTCGAAGACAATAACCCGATGCAAGGCCCCCACCTGGTTGGCCGCCAGGCCGATGCCGGGGGCTTGATACATGGTGTCGGCCATGTCATCGATGAGACATTGAATTTCGTCGGTAATCTCTTTGACCGGCCGGGCCTTTTCCTTGAGCACAACCTCGGGATATTTATGTATATGCAGTACCGCCATGCTGATAACTTCTCGCCAAATGTCCTGTAATTCTCGTTGACAAAGATTTGTCTTACATGTAAGGCTCTCAGAAAATGTTCGTTCTGCCATCCTGAACGAAGTGAAGGATATTAACTCCTGATCACCATTAGATTCTTTGCTTCGCTCGAGAAGACAAGTGATCGGCAAAATGATTTTACCAAGAAACTCATTATCTTTATATTTTAAGATATTGGATAGGGGAATTCAAGATAACAATTTGACCATAATCCACCGCCAGGCCGCATTTCTGGCAAAATCTCCCGAGGAAAGCTAGCCACCGGCCAGGTCCGACTTCGAGTTACTGCCGGCCTGATTCAGTAATACCGGCGACGTCATCATCTGGCTGTCCGCCTAGCCCTCATCGCCATGGCGTACCTGCACATACTCCTCTACCCCTCTTGCCAGTCCCATCACCTGAGCCAGATCCGGATAGAGGTGCAGCCCCGGCAACACCTTCCCCTCAGGCGGATTAGGGTAATGACCACTCAGTGATACCTCACAAGCCATGACGGGCCTTGGTTGGTTAGGAAGACAAATTTCTGCTACTTCGAACGCGGAGGCTAAGATGAGATTATTGGAATAGTACAGGCTCCCCGGTGATGACCGAGGGCGCCTCCCGGCGAGCGTCTAACAAAGCCTGCAAAATCAGGACAGTTCCTCATGGGCACGGCGGCCCACCTCACCAATTAGAAACATTTTTTGTAGGCGTTCAGCTATCAGCATTCAGCTTTCAGCAAAAACAAGGAGTTAGGCAAACTAATTGAGGAACCAGCATCCTGCCATCTTGGAATAACTATTTGCATTTAAATCATTAGCTGACGGCTGTGAGCTGACCGCTGAACGCTTACCATTTTGTTACCTTCGTGGCAGAGTTGAACTTGGGCGTGAGAAGTTATCTCCAAAGAAAAAAACCCCGCCCGATCATCTGCCGGACGGGGGACACTTGGGGAATGCGCCCGAATCTACCTCTGAGGCCCTTTAATTATACGTGTGGGTTTTATTGGTGCCGAAGGCGGGATTTGAACCCGCACGGGTCTCCCCACCACCCCCTCAAGATGGCGTGTCTACCAGATTCCACCACTTCGGCAGATAAATGTTATTTTGGCGGTTCGGCCAGGGGAGATGTCTCCGCCGGGGCCGTTTGGGCCGGCGGTGAGGGCGCCACTCCCTCCATCACCGAGACCCCCCCGCGTTGGCCCATGAACGTCAGGGCCAGGGAGGTCACCATGAATAAAACCGCGGCAACTGCCGTCAACTTGGCCAAAAACGGCGTGGCCCCGGAACTGCCAAAGAAGGTCTGGCTGGACCCCCCAAAGGCCGCCCCGATGCCTGCCCCCCGACCTGTCTGCAAGAGCACGATGCAGATCAGGGCCAAGCAGACGATAATATGCAGAATTGTCGTAATTGTAATCATATCTATATATTTATACACCATCAGGTTAAAAAAAACAACCCTATGCCCGATTTTTTTCCGGGATACGCAGTAACCCCTTTCCCATGAGATACTTTACTGCCCACCGCCCCCTTACCCCGAATGCTCTGTTGGATCAAGCCTGGACCAGGCTAAACGGTGGAGCAGTATCTTATGGACATTTGACCAACACATAACATACTGAAAAGGTTGACGAAGACGGGATGCGCGGCGCTTTCCCCCCAACATTGTTCTGGCCCCTGACAATTGCCACGATCCTTACTCTCCCATGGCCACAATTTTTAAGAACGAGGCGGCTTTTAGCGAAGCTCCCCCCACCAGGGCCCCGTCAATATCCGGGGCTTGGGAAAGTTCCCGGATATTATCCGGGGTGACGCTGCCGCCGTAGAGTATCCGCAAACCCTGGGCCACTTCGGGCCCGGCCTGTTCCGTCAGCCATTGCCGGATGAAGCGGTGCACCTCCTGGGCCTGTTCCGGCGTGGCCGTGCGCCCCGTGCCGATGGCCCACACCGGTTCGTAAGCCAGTACCAGGCGGCTCATTTCTTCTGGAAGCAGACCCGCCAGTCCCTGGGCAAGCTGGGTGGTTATGACATTTAAGGTCTCCTGGGCCTCCCGTTGGGCCAGGGTTTCACCGATGCAGACAATGGGAGCCAGCCCGACCCCCAGAGCGGCCTTGATCTTCTTGTTAACCGTTTCGTCGGTTTCCCCGAAATACTGCCGCCGTTCCGAATGCCCGATAATCACGTAGCGGCAGCCCACGTCCAGGAGCATTCCCGGGGAGATGGCCCCGGTATAAGCCCCTTGATTTTCCCAGAACACGTCCTGGGCCGCCAGCCGGATGGCTGAGCCGCTGATTTCCTGGGCCACGATGCTCAGGGCGGTAAAGGGCGGGGCCAGGGCCACCTCGGCGGCCATGTCCCGGCAACCGGCCATGATCTCCCGGGCCAGGGCCTGGGCTTCGGCCAGGGTCTTGTGCATCTTCCAGTTGCCGGCTGCCAGCGGTCTGCGTGTTCTGGCTGAGGAACTCATGCCGCCTCCCGGTTTTTGGCGTGCCAGTCTTCCAGGGCCTTGATGCCGGGCAGTTTCTTGCCTTCCAGCAGTTCCAGGAAGGCCCCGCCGCCGGTGGAAATGTAGGAGATCTTATTGGCCTCTCCGGCTTTGTGGATGGCCACGTCGGTATCGCCCCCGCCCACGATGGTCAGGGCAAAGGAGTTAGCCACGTTGTGCACCATGGCCATGGTGCCCCGGCTGAAGGCGTCGATCTCAAAGGCCCCCATGGGACCGTTCCACACCACCGTCTTGGCGTTCTGCAGGGCCTCGTTGAACAAGGTAATGGTGGCGGGACCGATGTCGGCAATGAGCCAATCCTCCGGCACTTCCTGAATGGTGGTGACTTTGGACTCGGCCCGGGTATCCAGGCTGTCTGCCACGACGCAATCCACCGGCAGGTAGAATTTTACCTTTTTCTGAATGGCCAGGTCCATCAATTCCTTGGCCGTATCCACGAGGCTGTCATCCACCAGGGATTTGCCCACTTCATAGCCCTTGGCCTTGATAAAAGTGTTGGCCATGGCCCCGCCGATGATGAGTTTGTCCACGTGCTGCATCAGATTGAACAAGGCCGTGAGTTTGCTGGAGATCTTGGCACCGCCGATGATGGCCACCAGCGGCCGGGCCGGGTCCTCCATGGATTTATGGAAATAGTGCACCTCATCCCGCATCAGGAAGCCGGCCACGCAGACGGGGGCGAATTGGGTGACCGCGTGGACCGAGGCATGGGCCCGGTGGCCCACCGCAAAGGCGTCGTTGACGTAAACGTCCACCCCCTCCATGAGCTGCCGGGCAAAATCAGGATCGTTCTTTGTTTCTCCGGGATAAAAACGCAGGTTTTCCAGCAGCAGCACGTCCCCAGCTTGCATTTCCCTTTTCCTCTGCTGAGTTTCCGGCCCGATGCAGTCAGGGGCGAACTTCACTGTTTTGTGCAACAGGCGGCTTAGACGCCGGGCCACCGGCGCCAGGGACAACATCGGGTCCGAGCCTTTGGGCCGACCCAGGTGGGAAGCCAGGATAACCTTGGCGTCTTCGTCTAAACAGTAGTTGACCGTCGGTAAAACCGCCCTGATCCGGCTATCGTCCGTAATGTTCTGGTTCCGGTCCAGGGGAACGTTGAAATCCACCCGAATAAAAACTGTTTTTCCTCGAATGTCCGCATCTTGTAGAAACTTCACCCCGACCTCCTTTAATCGTCTCAGTGGTTTCTATCTCATAGCCACCCTTGGCCATGGGTTTGGCCGCCACCAGGGTGCCTACCCTGTCGCCTAACTTTCCAGCCTCTGCCCCATGTACGCGGCCAGGTCCACCATCCGGTGGGAAAAGCCCATTTCGTTGTCATACCAAGCCATCACCTTGACCATGGCTCCCTGCATCACCGCGGTCAGCTCGGCATCCACACTGGCCGAATAAGGACAGCTATTATAGTCAATGGATACCAGCGGGAGATTGACCAATTGCAGAATGCCCTGCAACTCTCCCGTCGCCGCCTTCTGGAAGGCTTCGTTGACCTCTTCTTTGGATGTCGGCTTTTTTACTAGGGCATTAAAATCCACGATGGAAACATTGGCCGTGGGAACCCGCACCGATAATCCATCCAGCCGGCCTTTAAGCTCCGGTAATACCTCCGCCACCGCTTTGGCCGCCCCGGTGCTGGTGGGTACCATGGAAAGGGCTGCGGCCCGGGCCCGGCGGGGGTCCTGATGGGAGCCGTCCAACAGGCGCTGATCCATGGTATAGGAATGCACCGTGGTCATCAGTCCATATTCCACCCCGAAATTCCGGTGCAGCACCTGAACCACCGGCGCCAGGCAGTTGGTGGTGCAGGAGGCATTGGAAACCACGACATGTTTTTCCGGATCGTAGGTCTTCTCATTCACCCCCATGACAAAGGTGGCGTCCACTTTCTTCCCGGGCGCGCCCAAGATGACTTTTTTGGCCCCCGCCATCAGGTGGCCTTCGTTGGAGGCCCTGTCCCGGAAAACCCCGGTGGACTCCAGGACGATGTCCACCCCCATCTCTTTCCAGGGAAGCTGGCGCGGATCATCCACTCGGGTCATATGCACTTCCTTGCCATTGATCACCAGACTCTCGGCTCTGGCTTCCACCGTTCCGGCAAATATCCCGTGAATGGAATCATATTTAAACAATAGGGCCAGGGATTCGGTATCACCCCGGCTGTTAACCGCCATCAACTCGACGTCCTTGTGCTCCGTGAGAATCACCCGGGCTAAACACCGGCCGATGCGGCCGAAGCCGTTAATCGCAACACGGACTGGCATAGCAAATCTCCCCTTTCCCCTGACCTCGGCAAGGCCAGGGATGGCTTGCGTCTTGATCTCTTGGAATATTCTTTATACTAAAGCACTAAGCCGAGGCCGTCAATGTTTTTTGATATCCCGCCCTGACTATAACTTATAATAATAATTGTTAAATCGTAAGGGGTTAGGCGGTTGCAGCAGATTGATCCCAGGTGAAGGCTATAGTCTCCAGCGGTTATGCCGATGATCCGATTGATCACACAGAATTCGGGTTTTAAGAAACAGGGCCGGGGGCGATGACTTCCCGCATTTTTATTAAGAGATGTGCTATATTGAATGGTTTTTGGATAAAGTTTATGCTTTTTTCCTGGACGCCGTGGCGGAGTATGACATCCTCGGTGTAACCGGACATGTAGATTACTTTCATGTCGGGCTGCAACGTTTTTAAGCTCTCGGCCAGCCTGCTGCCGCTTATACCCGGCATCACTACATCGGTAACCATCAGCGAGATGTTTCCCGGATGCTGCTTTACCTGCGACAAGGCTTCATAGCCATCACGGGCCTCCAGGACCTGATAGCCGTATTTTTCCAGAGCCCGCCCGATTAACGGGCGCAGGGAATCATTATCCTCTACGAGTAGCACGGTTTCCTGTCCGGCCAACTGTTCCGGAGAGATTTCTCTTACCTGCGCCATCTCCAATGGTTCTTGCGCTTGCGGCAGGTAAATCTTGAAGACCGAGCCTTTCCCGGATTCACTGTAGACATTAATGAAGCCGCCACTCTGTTTGACAATCCCATACACCGTGGCCAGACCCAGACCTGTCCCTTTGCCCTGGTCTTTGGTGGTAAAAAAAGGCTCGAACATATGGGCCTGGACTTCAGAATCCATGCCCTCCCCGGTATCGCTTACTGTCAGCATGACGTAGGGCCCTAAATTCCCTGCAATCTGTCGGCTGGTATAATCCTCATCTAATGTGACGTTGGCCGTCTCTAAGGTGAGCACTCCTCCGAAGGGCATGGCGTCTCGGGCGTTCACCGCCAGGTTCATAATGACCTGCTCCATCTGCCCCGGGTCCACTCTGACAGCCCCCAGGGCCGAGTCCGAGACGGTCACCAGCTTGATATTCTCACCGAGGAGAACCTGCAGCATTGTCTTCATGTCGGTAATCACGGTATTAAGATCGATTACCTGAGGCTGCAGAATCTGTTTCCGGCTGAAGGCCAACAACTGCCGGGTTAGCGCTTCCCCTCTTTTACCGGCCCGCAGAATTTCTTGAGCATAGTTGTAAAAAGGATCACTCGTTTTCAGGTCCAGCATAAGAATTTCACTGTATCCGATAATAGCAGATAAAAGATTGTTGAAATCATGCGCCACCCCGCCGGCCAGGCGCCCCACCGCTTCCATCTTTTGGGCCTGTATCAGACTATCTTCCATACGCCGTTTTTCGGTGATGTCCCGGAAACTCCAAACTCGGCCGACAATGTGCTGGCCGATCCTCTGGGGCTGGGAATAGCGTTCAAAAACTCTGCCGTCCTTAAATTCCAGCAGATCATAGCTTTCCGCCTCCGGTCGGCTATATAACGACTTCACTTTACTGAGGAAACCTTCAGGGTCCCGTAATTGTTCCAGGACATAGGCCAGGGCTCGGTCGTCCTGGCGGGAGATCAGGACTGTCTCGGGAATCCGCCACATCTGGGCAAATTTATTATTATAGACGACAATCCTGTCGGAGGTGTCAATTACTAACAGGCCATCGGTGGTGGATTCCAGGGTTGCCTTCAGCAGGGAGAGAGATTGCTCCAGTTCCTCCTCAGCTTGTTTGCGCTCGGTGAGGTCAACCTCCACACCGATAATCCCGCCCAACCTGCCATCCAGTTTATGAAAGGTGGCCTTGTGGATGAGAATGGTTTTCCTGATCCGGTCAGCAGCTTCATAGGTGATGTCATAGAAGATATCTCCGGGGTGGCTGAGCAGTTTTCTGTCCTGGGCCTCATGTAAGGCCGCCAGATTTTCAGGATGCACCTCGAAGTCCGTCCTGCCGATCAGGTTTTCTCTGGATCGGCCCCAGGCTGCCTCACAGGCTTTGTTGCATCCCAGATAGATGCCAGAGGTGTCTTTATAGAAAACCGGGTTGGGAATGGCATCCAGGAGAATTTGAAGAAAATTAAGGGACTCCTGCTGCTTCTGTTCGGCGCGGTATCTTTCCGAAAAATCTTCGAAGATGCTTACTCCCCCCAGGAATGTTCCTGTTTCCGTGAACACACTCCGGAAAAAAGCGCGTATCTGCACCGGACGCCCATCGGTATCCGAGAGATATTCCCCTTCATAATAGCCGATCTGGCCGTTGAGAGAGGCCCCCAGGGCTTGGCGGAGCTGTTCGTTATGCAGTTGCCGGGGGATGTTGAAGCCGATAATTTCTTCCCGGCCGGGCCCGAAAATGCCGGCAAAGGCCTCATTCAGATCGGTAATGGTGCCTTCTTGGTCATAGTGCATAATCCCCAGGGGGGCGTTTTCAAAGACAAGACGATACTTGGCTTCGCTCTGGCGCAGTTCCTCCTGTTGGAGGCGAATCCCCCGGTCGGTGCGGCGCAGGATGACCCAGACAAAACAGAGCAATCCGAACAAGATTACCCCACTGGAGGTGCCCAAGAGGCCCAGCCACCTGGCGTAGGCAGCTTTCTGGGCTGAGACATCGATCATGACCAGCAGGCTGCCGACCTCCTGGCCGGAAGCGTCCCGTAAAGGGGAGGCAGAGACCATCCAGGCTTTCCCCTCACAGGCTATCTCCTGGCTGATCTCACCGGGGTTTTGTTCGTCCGCCGGATCGCGATCACCCAACAACGCCAGGACATCGGGCAGACGGGCCTGGGAAGCATAGACAATCACGCTTCCTGGCAGGCGGTCCCAGTCGCTTTCCGAACCGGGGAGGCTCGTCTCCTTTTTCCAATTCCCCCGGTCAAGATGATCCTTACGGATAGTCACGGCAATCTCAAGTCCGGAGTGGTAGTGCAGTGAGGAAAAGACTTCATCGATTGCCTTTCCCAGTTCCACATAGCCGATAAGCTTGCCGTTGGCAAAGACTGGCTGCACCACCCAGAGGAGGAAGCCCCCCAACGGCCCGAGCTCGATACCGGAGGCGGTCTTGCCGGTCCGTTCGGCCTGAAGGGATGTAAAGCGATCTTTCAAACGGCTGTATTTATCAGGATTAGCGAAACCCAGCAGGAAAATACGCTGGGCATCAAGGAAATGGAAGTGTGCGAGGGAGTTCTGCCACTGGAGCGTTTCAAACACCGGTCGCCAGATGGCCAGTAAACGGTCGGCGTTTCGCTCCCGCAGGGCCTTCTGCAAAGTAGCGTCCGAAACCAGGCGCTCCAGAATTCTGGTTAATCCAGTAGTCTGCTTTTCCACAGCCTGGCGCCAAGCGCCATTAACCTCAGATAATTTTCTTTGGGATTCCTCGACCAGCCGTTGCCGCTGCTGCTGCCACAAGAGTGCTGCGGCACCAGCAATGAGCATGATCAGTAAGGCCGTCAGCGGGGGTAAGAGGCGCCGGAGCACCGGCTTGGGGGTAGCCTCGGCCCGGCGGGTAGCAGCCAAGACGGCGGCCGTGCTGATGAGCAGCGCCAGAATGAGCCCCACAGGCAAAGCGGCGCGCCCCGCCACCTGCCAATTCCAGGTACGGGCGGTTATATCCATACCCAGCACCGCCAGCATTTCACCGGTTTGCGGGTCGATAATCGGAACTAGCCCCGAAACCCATAAGCCCCAG
>VGSX01000103.1 GCA_016874895.1 Deltaproteobacteria bacterium | reverse complement strand
GTTTCCGGACCCTGAAAAGCTCCCTGGATATCCGCCCGGTGTATCACTGGGTGGACCGCCGCATCCGGGCTCATATTTTCATCTGTGTCATGGCCCTGCAACTGCACCGCCTCATGCGGTCCCGTTTACATCAGGCCGAAATCTTCACTTCGCCGGAAAGGGTGCTGGAGAAACTTGCTCTGAACCGGACGGTGCAGGCCCGAATCAATGGCCAAAAGTTCGAAGGCCTCATTCCGCCAACACCCGAACAACTCGATCTCTTTAAAGCCCTGGGGGTACCCACGCCTCAACACCACGATCTGCAAGATTCCACCCTGTAGTGACGACAAAAAAAGTCAATAGGCTAATTTAACTTATATTTTTCGTCTTGACTGATAATCTCCGGATGCTTTGCACCATGCTGGCCCATTTTTTTCTGTGGCATCTGAAAATTATTTTGGGGGAGGAAGGCACCCAACATTACAATGTAGCAGTTTAAAATCTTATTGCAGGCGGTTCTCCCACGCAAAACATATACATTTGATACTCTCATCAATCAAGCGGCTGATATTAATAGAAATATTTGCCGGGCCTATATCTCTCATCGAAAAAAAATAACTGATCAACAAATTAAATGACGTTGTAGTGCTATTTATAAAAACTATACAATTATATTGATAATAGTTTATAAAATGATATTATTATATAAAATAATATTTAATTTATTATTCTGTCTGTCAAAACAGATAGATAAAAGTTTTAAAATTAACCCCGAGGCTATGACAGCGGTGGTACTCTAAAGCAGGGATGCTTGTGTCTTAAGAGTAAAAATTCCATGGGAACCCTGCACATTCATCTTCTTGGCAGCATCTACCTCGGTTATGAGCAGCAGCCGAGGCAGATTAAATTGACCCGCTCGGTTACAAGTCTGCTGGCGTTTCTCCTGCTTCAGCGTTATCGCCTGCATCCCCGGGAAGTCCTGGCCGGCATTTTTTGGGGAAATCAACGCGAAGAACAGGCTCGGAGATGTTTGAACACCGCCATGTGGAGATTACGCCGCCTTTTGGAGCCGGAAGGAATTTCCAAAGGCACCTATCTGCTCACCACTCCCATGGGGGAGATAGGTTTTAACCGGGATAGCGATCACTGGCTGGACGTAGCGGTTTTCGAAGATAAGGTTACCGCCGTCCTGGCCAAGAAAACCGGCGCCTTGAGCCCGGAGGACGTCCGGGAGTTGGAATATGCCGTAAGCCTGTACAAGAGTGATCTCCTGGAGGGCTGTTATGACGATTGGGCCGTGCGAGAACGGGAGCGTCTGCGGCTTCTTTTGATGCAAAGCCTGATTTTTTTGATGCGTTACAAGATTCAGTCCGAGGAATATGAAGACGGCTTGCTGTATGGGCAGAAGATTCTGGATCTCGATCCTTTGCGGGAAGAGATCCACCGCGATCTAATGCGCCTCTACATGCAAACCGGACGACGTTCCACGGCTATGCGCCAATATGACACCTGCCGCCGCCTGTTGGCCCAGGAATTGGACATTCCCCCCATGGAGGATACCCAAAAGCTCTATCTGGAGATTCTCCAGGGGAACGACGCCGGCCGCGGCAGAACGGCGCCGCCCCAGGATGTTCTCCCGGAATCCGGGAGTTCGGCCGCCGTGCTGGAACTTGTCCTGGAAAACCTCCACCTGGCCATCAAAGAACTGGAGAGAGGCCACCAACACCTCCAGCACTCCCTCAAACTGCTGCAGCGTTTCCTCCGGGAGGCCGGTAAGGGAACTCCCGTTTAGAATTTACGACGTCGGGTTTATTAACCACTGACTTACCTATTCTAAAAAATTTTTTAAAAAAATTTTTTGTGACCCCGTAGTTATCCGATTGTGATATCTATGTGATTACCCCATGATATTATGTAAAAAATTTTTTAGGCAACACAATATTATTCTTAAAGTTATTAATATTATTAAATATATTTTTATATTATCTATGATATCTAACCTCATTATTTTTATTATCTGACATGCATACTTTTGTCCTGCGCGTTTGGCTTGAGCCGAAAGAAAGTCGGGATGGCATTCCTGAATGGAGGGGGGTTATCGAGCACATTAATTCCGGGAAAAATCAGTATCTGAAGGAGCTGGACGAGATCGGCGCCTTTGTTTGGCCATTCCTCGAGAGCATGAATCCCGGGGGCCCGCCCCCCGGGAAACAGCGCCAGATTTGAGGAGGATGAGAGTTGCTTTGCCACCGGCGCCAGTCGCCCTGATAGCCATAAACTTAGCCAGGAGGAGAATTTCCGATGCCGATTGCTCCAACCTACCCAGGGGTCTATATCGAAGAAATTCCCAGCGGAGTCCGTACAATAACTGGTGTATCCACCTCCGTTGCGGCTTTCGTCGATTTTTTCCAGAGGGGCTTCATGGACCGAGCCGTCCAGATTTTCAGCATGGCCGATTTCGAACGGGAATTCGGCGGTCTGGAGGCGCGCAGTGAGGCAAGTTACGCCATCCAACAATTTTTCCGCAATGGCGGCACCGAGGCCTGGGTGGTGCGGACCGCCAGCGGCTCCCCCCGGGCGGCCGATGTGCAGATCCTGACGGCGCCGGGAGGCGTCCCCGCCCTCACGGTGACAGCCGGAGCTTTTCATGCTACCCGCACCAACCCCGGTACCTGGGGGAATGACCTGCGCCTGCGTATTGATTACCCGGCGCCCACGTCGAACAACCGTTTCAACCTTACCGTAATGCTGGTGAGGGAACGGAATGGCGACAGGACTATCCTGCAATCGGAGACTTTCCTCGGACTGTCCATGAATCCCAGCGACGCCCGCTTTGTCGAGACAGTGGTCAACGACGACTTGTCCGGCTCCAGGCTGGTGCATGTCGCCGCCAGCGGCAACACCCCGCCCTGCCAGAACGGCACGCTATCCGGGGCCCTCGTTGATCCTCTGACCATTACTGCGGCGCAGCCCAGGGTGAATGTTGCCATCGGTTCTGGTTCTGCGGTAACAGCTACTCTGGCGCGGGCCCCTTCGACGATTGAGGAAGCCCGGGCCCTGTTGGAGGCGGCCATCCGCGCCGCCCAGCCCCAGAACCGGGCCTTCTCCCAGGCAAGCGTCACGGTGGTCAACAATCGGCTGCGGGTTCTGGCGGGGCCCACGACCGTCAGCGACCGGGTCGTTTTCAGCAACGCGGGTCCCGATCTCACCTTTCAGACCCTGGGCCTCGGAGCCGGACAGAATGTCCAGGGACTGCAGTCTGATAATGTATCGGGCGCCTTCACTCTGCCGACCGGACAGGTCCAGATAACCGTCGGCGGCAGCGGACCTGTGACGCTGACGCTGGCGGCTATGAATGACCTGGCCGCAGCCCGCGATGAGTTGGAGGCCCAGATTCGGCTCGGGGCAACAGATGCCGCCGTCCTGCCAGCAGAAACGGATGCCTTTGCCCTGGCAAGGGTCATCACCAGGAGCAGCGTTGGCGACGATCGGTTAATCGTCCTGGCCGGCCTGCCGGGTCTCGCTGTCTCCTTTAGCGCCGCCGGTGCCGATACCACGGCTGCCGACCTGGGTCTCCTGACTCCTCCGGCGACAACTCTCTCAGCCTGTGTCTCAGCAAACTTGGCCGTTGTCCCGACTATAGCTGCCGGCGCTGCCGTAGACGTTACCATTGGCGGCAATGGGCCACATACTGCCACCCTGGGAGCTGCAGCCACCTTGGCGGACATTGCCGCATCGCTCCAAACCGCCATCCGGAATGCAAATGTTAGCGCCACTTTTACCGGGGCCGTGGTTGTGCCTTATGCCGCTCCGGGGGAAAACCGATTGGTGGTCTTCCCGGGCGTGAGCCTCGACACGGTGGTCTTTACGGCTGCTCCCCTGGATGGCACGACCGTTAACCAATTACTCCTGACCCCCGCCGACGGGGCCCAGGAGAACGTCCAATTATATCGTCTCGGCGCCACCACCGGCCCAGTCGGCGCCCAGGGGCCGTGTAACGCAGGTGATGACGGCACCCCCCCCGATGCCTTGGCCCTGATCGGCAACCGGGTCAATAAGACCGGCATGTATGCCCTGGAGGACGTTGATCTGTTTAATCTGCTGTGCATCCCGTGCAGCGCCTCCCTGGGAGCGGGACCGGAAGCCGCCGTGATGTCGGCAGCCATTACCTATTGTGAAGAAAAAAGAGCCTTTTTCATCATGGATACCCCGCCCGGCATCGACACCGTGGCCGAGATCAGGACCTGGCTGGACAACAACGCCACCCTGCGCCACAAAAATGCCGCCTTGTATTTCCCCCAGGTGCGGATTCCCGACCCGTTGAACGGTTTCAGATTGCGGCCGGTGGGCGCCAGCGGCACCATCGCCGGGCTCTACGCCCGCACCGACAGCAACCGGGGGGTGTGGAAAGCCCCGGCCGGCACCGAGGCCGATCTGAGGAATGTCCAGAAACTGGATTATGCCCTCACTGATCCCGAAAACGGGGCCCTCAATCCCCTGGGCATCAACTGCCTCCGCACCTTCCCGATCTACGGCAATGTCTGTTGGGGCGCCCGGACCCTGGAGGGCAGCGATCAGCAGGCTTCGGAATGGAAATATGTCCCGGTGCGGCGGCTGGCCCTTTTCCTGGAGGAGAGCCTCTACCGCGGGACGAAATGGGTGGTATTTGAACCCAACGACGAGCCTCTCTGGGCCCAGATCCGGTTGAATGTCGGCGCCTTTATGCACAACCTGTTCAAGCAGGGAGCTTTTCAGGGCACGACCCCCCGGGAAGCCTACTTTGTCAAATGCGACAAGGAAACCACCACGCAAAACGACCGCAACCTGGGTATTGTGAATATTCTCGTGGGCTTCGCCCCCCTTAAACCGGCGGAGTTCGTGATCATCAAAATCCAGCAGATTGCCGGCCAGATCCAGACCTAAGGAGGCAGTAATGGCACAGTTCAGCGTAAATCCGCAACGCTTCGATCCCTACAAGAACTTCAAGTTCCGGGTCAAATGGGATGGCCGCTATGTGGCGGGAATCAGCAAAGTGGGGGCCCTGAAGCGCAGCACCGAGATGGTGGAGCACCGGGAGGGCGGGGACCCCAGCACCAGTCGGAAATCTCCTGGGCGGACCAAATATGAAGCCATCACCCTGGAGAGGGGGGTCACCCACGATACCGAGTTCGAGAAATGGGCCAACAAGGTCTGGAATTTCGGCTCCGGCCTGGGAGCGGAAGTGTCCCTCCGAGATTTCCGGAAGGATATCATCCTGGAAGTTTACAATGAGGCCGGCCAACTGGCTCTGGCTTATAAGATCTACCGCTGCTGGGTCTCGGAATTCCAGGCCTTGCCGGACCTGGACGCCAACGCCAATGCCATCGCCATCCAGACGTTGAAGCTGGAAAACGAAGGCTGGGAGCGGGATTATGAAGTCGCGGAACCGGCCGAACCGAGTTTCACCGAACCGGCCGACTAAAGTCCCATGAGAATTTTAGCAGACGCCGAGATCCTGAGATTATGGGAGCAGGGCCAGAGCCAGCACCCCCTGGACCGCTTGCTGACCATCCTGCTGGCCGGCCTGCCGGGCAAGTCCCGCCAGGAGTTGGCCGATCTCAGCATCGGGGATCGTGACAGGCTGCTCCTGGATTTTCGGGAAAACCACTTCGGCGAAATGCTCCAGGCTTATGGGGTCTGTCCCGCCTGCCGGGCGCGGTTGGAGTTCTCCCTGGAGACCGCCCAGCTCCGCCTCGGAGAAATGCCCGAGCGGAATGGAGAGGAATTTAGCCTGACCCTGTCCGGCTGCGAGCTTACCTACCGCCTGCCCACCAGCCGGGATCTGGCCGCAGCGGCAGCCTTAGCCGATCTCCAGGAAGCCCGGGAGCTGGTCTTGCGACGGTGCCTCGTGGGCGCCAGCCAAAACGGCACTCCCAGCAGTCTGGAGGATCTCCCGGAGGAGGTGGTGTCCGACCTGATCGAAGCCCTTTCCCGGCAGGACCCGCAGGCGGACATCAGCTTGGCAATGCACTGCCCGGAGTGCGGCCATCTCTGGGAGATCCTGTTTGATATCGGCCTGTTTGTCTGGACCGACCTGATGCTGGCGGCCAGACGCCTTGTGCGTGAGGTCCATATCCTGGCTTCGGCCTACGGTTGGAGTGAGGCGGAAATTCTCAGCCTGCCGCCGGCGCGGCGCCAGGCTTACCTTGACCTGGTGCTGGCATGAGCGACTTCCTAACCAGACTGATCCACAGAACCCAGGGTATGGCGTCCCTGGCGCACCCCCTGGTTGTCTCGCGTTTTGCCAAACCGCCGGCTCAGGAGGCCGCGGTAACTCCCGAGTTGAGAGCAGATGAGCCCCAAGCGGTTCCCTTCGCCGCCCCGGCAGCCGGGGAACAATCGGGCCGCCGGCCCAGTCACCCGAAGATCGCTGCTCCCCCTCGCCCCGGCTCCGACAGGGATGACTTCTCCCCTCCCCTGCCAGAATTCAACTCGGATCTGCCTGATCGGCAAACTGACCGGCCGGTTGGCGGGGAAGAATGTGGATTGTTTGAGCCCCTGGAAAAGCATCGCACCCTCCTTGAGGAATGGCGTGATGCACCACGGACCGGGGATGTGCCGGAGCCGGCGCGTTTGCCTGGGGAGCGGGCGTCTGAGCCTCCCCCGGCGGTTTCGGCTGCCGCGACGTCGGCTCCGGAGGTGCCGGAGCCCCTGCTCATGCCCCAAGTGCCTCTGTCTGATTTCCGACAACCGGTGGCGGCAGCTGCTACCAGCGTCCGGGAGGCAGACAACGAACGCCCGGCCAGGGAAGGAGGAGCCGACTTCCCCGCCCCTGCCGGCCCTTCCCGGCGACCAGGCTTTTATCAGCCAGGAGGCAGCCAAGACGCACCCTACCGGCAACTTTCCCGTTACCACTTAGATGACATTTCCATGGCAGAGCAGGCCGAACCGCCCCCGGTTCAGGTGACCATCGGCCGGGTGGAGGTCAGGGCGGTTCTGGAACCGCCCCCGAAGCCGCGGTCGATTCCTACTCCAACTCCCAAATTGTCCCTGGAGGATTATCTCCGGCAGGGCCGGGAGGACAAGCGGTGAGCAACTATCTGGCTATCGCCACCACCACGGCGGGGTTGGTGAAGATCATCGACGCCAGCATTAAACGCCATGTGGCCGGTTCCGAGGCCGTGCCGCTGAAACCCAGCGTCCCGGTGGGGACTCTCCCGAATCCGGGGGTGACCGTCTTTCTTTACCAGGTGATGCCCAACGCGGCGTATCGGAATACGGACCTGCCCACCCGCAGCGCCGACGGGGATGTCCTCCGGCGGCCCCGGGTGGCTTTAGATCTGCATTATCTTCTCAGTTTCCATGGAGAAGAAAGCAACCTGATACCCCAGCGGCTCCTGGGCAGCACCGTGTCGGCCCTCCATTCCCAGCCCCTGCTCAGCCGGGCCTTGATCCACCAGATTATCCAGGACCGCCTGGCCCTGGACCCCACGGATTTCCTGGCCACCTCGGACCTGGAGTACGAGGTGGAGCTGGTGAAATTTACCCCCCTGTCCCTGAGTCTGGAGGAGCTGTCAAAACTCTGGTCGGTTTTTTTTCAGACCGCCTATTCTCTCTCCATGGCCTATCTGGCCACCGTGGTGCTCATCGAAAGCGATCTGGTAACCCGCCCGCCGCTGCCGGTCCTCAGCCGCCATCTCCTGGTCCTGCCCTTCCGCCAGCCCCTGATCGAAGCGGTGGAACCCCAAATGGTCAATCCGGGTGCCCGAATTACCATTAAAGGGCAGAATCTGAAGAGCGACAACTTGCGCCTGGTCTTTAACGGCACGCAGCCGGCGACGCCGGTTGACATCAAAGACCGGGAAATAACCGTGGACGTGCCGGCAGATTTAAGGAGCGGCGTCAACACCGTAAAAATCGTCCATGACGTGTTTTTTGGCACGCCGGAGCCTCACCGCGGTTTTGAATCAAATGCCGGGGTTTTTATTGTCCGCCCGGTAATTACTACCAATGCCATCGTCCAGGCCAGCACCGTGGTGAATGGCACCACCTATCAGACGGGCTATATGACCGTAAATTTCACTGCCCCGGTGGCCAGACGACAGCGGGTGGTGTTGCTGTTGAACGAATATAATCCCCCCACCACTGTCCAGGCCCGCTCTTACTCCTTTGCCGCCCCGGTGGGCAATGGCATTACCGATCCGGCAATCCCGGAAACATCGGTAATCAACATTCCTTTCCAGAATGTCGTGAATGGCACGTATCTGGTCCGGGTCCGGGTGGACGAAGCCGAAAGCGAACTCCAGGTTGACCCAGCGACGGGAATATTTGCGTCGCCTCAGGAGCTTATCTGATGGAACCCTTGGCGATGACCGACTGGCTGACAGCCAACCAAACCTACCTCATGGACGCCCTGAGTAAGGTGCGGTTGCAACTGGCGCGCCATGCCGACGCACAGGGGGCAGATGAATTTTCTCGCCCGGTTGCCGCCCAGTCTCAAGCCGCGCCGCTGTCGCCGCCGCCGGCCCTGGAGACCCTCTGCCGTCTCTTCCAGCTGTCGCCTTTTGAGAGGGATGTCCTGTTGTTCTGCGCCGGGGCGGAACTGGATTCCCAGTTTAACCGGCTCCTGGCCGCAGCTCAGGGAGACTCGAACCGTGCCTACGCCACCTTCAGCCTGGCCCTGGCGGTGCTGGCGGATCCCCATTGGAGCGCCCTCGGCCCCCGGGGACCGCTGCGCTACTGGCGCCTCCTGGAAGTAGGGCCCGGCTACTCCCTGGCGTACAGTCCCTTGAAGATTGATGAACGTATCCTGCATTATCTCACCGGCCAGAACTCCATGGACGAGCGGCTAACGGATTTTGTCCAGGTTATGCCGCCGGTCCCGGAACTGGCCCCCTCACAGCAAGCCCTGGCGGAAAAGCTGGCCCGGGCCTGGTCCCAAGCCCCAGGCCATTTTTCCCTGCCGGTGGTGCAATGGTGCGGCGGCGAGTCCGCCGACCGGCAGGCCGTCGCCGCTGCCGGGGCAGCCCTTCTCAACCTGGGGCTGTATGTCATGGCGGCCCAGTTTCTGCCCCTGGACATCCGGGAACTGAAAAATCTGTGGCGCTTGTGGGAAAGGGAGGCCTACCTGAACAATCTGGCTCTGTTGCTGGATTGTGAGGGCGTTGAGCCAACAGACAGTTCCCGGATGCAGGTTCTTGCCGCTATGCTGGAAACCCTTAGTACGCCGGTAATGCTGAGCACCTCGGAACGGTGGCAATTGGCCCGGCGGGCTTTACTGACCCTGGAGGTGCGCAAACCCACCAGCCTGGAGCAACTGCACCTGTGGCGGTCTCTGCTCCAAGGCGGCCCGGCCAGGACCAATGGACGCCTGGAGCCCCTGGTGTCCCAGTTTAATCTGAGCCGCCACGCCATGCAGACTGCGTTTGCCGACGCCTGGGGGCCGACGGGCCGCCAGGAAGGGTCAGAGGGTGAAGAAGAGCACGACTTCGCTGCCCGGCTCTGGGACGCCTGCCGGGTGCTCACCCGTCCCCGCCTGGAGAATCTGGCCCAAAGAATCGAACCGGCCGCCGCCTGGGAGGACCTGGTGCTGCCCGCGCCCCAGAAGGAGGTGCTCCGGGACGTTGCCCTGCATGTCCGGCACCGTCTCCAGGTCTATGAATCATGGGGCTTTGCCGCCAAAAGCACCCGGGGACTGGGCATCAGCGCCGTTTTCGTGGGGCCCAGCGGCACCGGCAAGACCATGGCCGCCGAAGTGCTGGCCCGGGAACTCCGCCTGGACCTCTACCGCATCGACCTCAGCCAGGTGGTGAGCAAATACATCGGCGAAACGGAAAAGAATCTCAAACGGGTCTTTGATGCCGCGGAAGACGGCGGCGCCATCCTGCTCTTTGACGAAGCCGACGCCCTGTTCGGCAAACGCAGCGAGGTCAGGGACAGCCATGACCGGTACGCCAACATCGAAATCAGCTACCTGCTGCAGCGGATGGAATCCTACCGCGGTTTGGCCATCCTCACCACCAACATGAAGGAGGCCATGGACAAGGCCTTTTTACGCCGCCTCCGCTTTGTAGTGACCTTCCCCTTTCCGGACCCGGCGCTCCGGGCCCAGATCTGGCAGGGCATCTTCCCGGCCGCAACGCCGCTGGGAAAGCTTGATATCCCCAAGCTGAGCCGTTTAAACGTCACCGGCGGCAACATCAGGAATATCGCCCTGAACGCCGCCTTTCTGGCAGCCGACACCGGGGAGCCCGTAAATATGGGGCATCTGCTCCGGGCCGTCCGGCAGGAATATGCCAAACTGGAAAAGGGCTTGACCGAGGTGGAGACTTCAGGATGGGAATGAGACCTCGCCTCACGGTGCATATTGAGAAGCTGGTGCTCCACGGCTTCCCGCCGGCCCAGGCCCAGGCCATTGCCCGCAGCCTGGAAAGGGAACTGGCCCGCCTGCTGAGCCAGGGGGACCGGCCCTTCACCCCGGATCAGGGGGGCGACTTCCCCCGCCTGGATGGGGGAAGTATATCTCTGCCGCACGATTCGAACGGCCAGGAGACCGGCGTTAGTCTGGCCCAGGCCGTTTATGGAGGGCTGCCCCGATGAAAAGTGCACCTCAGGCCAAAAAGCCCAGCAATAATGGAGCAGCTTTGGCCCCTCCCCAAGCCCAGAAACTGCCAGCCAATCTGCTTTTCCCGCCACAGGTGGAGGAGGGCCCACACTTTGGGCTTGGTGCGCCTGCAGCGGCCGGAACAACTTTCGGCCACCGCTTCGATAATATACCGGTAAATGCCTCGGTACCTGAAGAGTCTGCTTACTGGTCCAGGATGGAGGCGGGCACCTGCCCCCTGGCCACCCCCCGGACCTGCCCCTTTGGCGGCGCCTGCCACACCTGCCCGTTGCCGGTGCAGGCCAAAGTGGCCATCAGTCAACCGGGCGATGTTTACGAGCAGGAGGCCGACCGGGTAGCCGAAGAGGTCCTCCGCATGCCGGAAGAACAGGTCCTGCAGCGCAAGTGCCTACCGTGCGGTGAAGACGAGGATGAGGATGAGGTTTTGCAGACCAAAGAGG
>VGSX01000102.1 GCA_016874895.1 Deltaproteobacteria bacterium | reverse complement strand
AAGTACCCGGCTTTGGCCACTCTAACGGCCTCCTGGTCGGCTTTTTGCTGAAACCGGTTCCGGAGGTAATCCGGACGGTCGGTGAGAGCCCTTTCCTTGGCCTCCGGCAGGTCCATGAGTTTTGGCTGTGTGCCCAACTGATAGATAAGGCCCACATAAGACCAGGATTTCAGGCCCAGGGCGGTCATCAGGGCAACCTGGGCGATCTGGAAGGTGTTGCGGGCGGTTATCAGGTCGGCTTGAGCCGTATATAAGTTGGCTTCCGCCGTGGTAACGTCGATTTTGGCCTTGACCCCCACCTCGTAAAAACCCTGGGCCTGACGTACCAGGTCTTCATTCAGGCGCAGATTTTCTTCGCTCACCATGACGGCCCGCTGCGCCGCCAGATACCCATAAAAAGCGGTCTTGGCGTCCAGGACCACTTGTTGCCGGATATTGGCCAGATCCATTCGGGATGCCTCGTATAAGGCCTTGGACTGGCCGATGCTGCCCAAGGTTTTCCCGAAGTCGTAGAGGAGCTGATTGACCTGGAAGCGGTGCACCACATAATCCCGGACATCGCTGCTGCTGGCGCTGAATTGCCCCATCCCGGACGGTATGCTGAGGCTGGAGGTCGGCACTGAGGTGCCGTAATAATATGAAGAAGTATTGGTAACCTGGGGCAGCAGGTTAGACCGGGAGATGCCTATCTGAGATCTGGCCGCCTCGGACCGCTCCCTGAATTCCTTAATGGCCGGATGATTCTGGAGGGCCACTTCAATGGCTTCCTCCACGGTAAGTTTTTTCCCGGCAACTTCCTGCTGGGCCAAACCGGGGTCAGAAAAACCAAGCCTTCCCACGACAAGGAGGAGGAGGCAGATATATACCAAAACAACCTCGCCTGAACCTTAATGCTTAGCGCAATACCTGCCGAACTATATTTAAACGTTCAGCTATCAACAATCACCTTTCAGCAACACTAATGGATCAATCCCATCAGGCGCAACGGGCAGGCTGCTGGACTGGAATCCTTAATCCACAACGGAACGCTTTCAGATAAAGCAGAGGCAATACCTCAATGAATATTAACATACTTGCTTTCCGTCCGGAGTCAAGCCTTTTGTCACGAACTGACAAACAAAGGGCCTCCTGAACCGACCCGGGACGATCACCCCACGGCACGAGGAGACGGGTGATTTTTCGTTGACACCGTAAAACCGAGTTAATAAGATTAACTGCTCAGTAATCGCTTGCATTGTGTCATCTGTTTAAATTAACTCCTTAAGCTGAATGCTGAAACCTGGTCCCGGAACGCTTACATTTTTTAACTCATCCCATCCTCAAGACCCTGGCAGAGAGGCTCACACAAGGGCCCAAGGGTATCATCGGCAACCGGGGCTATCGTCGGTTCCTGAAAATCGAGAAGGGCGCCGTCCACCTCGATCCTGCCAGAATCGAGGCTGAAGCTCGTTTTGACGGCAAATACGTGCTGTGCACCAATACTACCCTGCCAGCTGCAGAAGTTGCAAGGCAATACCAACGATTGCATCTGGTAGAGAAGTTTTTCCGAGCTACCAAATCTCTGCTGGATACGCGGCCAATCTGCCATCAAAGGCTGCCACCCAGGATCCTGGCGGTATTAATATCTTCAATCTTGCCGTGCCAAATTGGTGACCCTCACATCGGCACTTCTTCAGATAACGTTTCTGTTTCTCAGTAGAACCTGTATTCATGGGGGAGGAGGCTGCGTCGGGTGGACTTGAGCTTTCCCTTGGCGAACCTGAAGACGAGGTCCCGGTCGTCCCACTTGCGCCAGAGCTTCTGCATGAGCCCATCGTCCTGGAACAGCTGGAGAAGTTGCCCCTGCCCCTCCCGGTTGTCAAGGAGGGCGATCTTTTCCCCCACCCCGGCAAAGGGCTGGCACCCGGCCAGGCGCTTCTGGAAAAAAAGCTCCACTACCTGGTTGGGTATGGCGTTTGGCGGCGCCGGGTTTTCCAATGCTCCTGCCTCCCCGAGGGTTGCCGCCACCTGGAGAAATTCTTGGGTAAGATTGCTAACATCAAGGTGGCATCGGCCATGGTTGAAGAGATAATAGCTGGAGATAAGCATCTCCCTCTCCCACATTTCTTTTATTCGCCATACTATTTCGGCCCGCTGCGGGGAGAGGAGCATAGGGCTTCGCAAGCAGAGAAACTCCTTGAAAAGTTCTTTTCCGGCCTCTATCTCGAACCTGCCAGTACGAACCAGATCCTCAGGGAAAAGGACACAGGCCAAAGGCCTGACCGGATAAATCCGGCAGAGGTCCTGTTCCAGAAAGGGGCAGGGTTTATTCAGCCTTAGGGCGACTTTTCTGATCCAGTCGTTCTGTTCATGGGGAAAAAGCCCCAGGGCATAGTAGCGTTGATAAGTTGCCGCAACCGATTTCTGGCAGTGCCGGGCGACTCCCAGGAGATCAACGAGGCTCACCGGGACCAGAATACTTATATTTCTGCATCCCGGTCTGGTGCAGGCCGGATTACAATGGAAGTCGGACTCCCGGGAGGCCAGGTGGGCCCGGGTGTGAAAATAGCCCGCCAGCCATTGATCGGGAGTGTCGGCTACAGCGAGGGAACTCCCGCTCATATTACGATCCTGACTAATTTTCATAAACTGTAAATCACCCGGGAACCATGAAAGTAACTCACTGTATGCCCTCACCCTCACCCCCAATGCTGTTGAGTTAAGGGCACCTATGAAAAATCCCCCTAAATCCCCCTTTAGAAAAGGGGGACTTTTTAAAGGAGATCCTCTGTTTGCCCCCTTTTTTAAAGGGGGGCAGGTGGGATTTTAATAAGTTGCCAGCTCGCCAGCTCATTGAGTCAACGGCATTGACCCTAACCCTCTCCCCGAGGGAGGGAACTGATGGAAGTTATTCTCTAATTTACTGACCCCTGACCCCTGACCACTGACCACTGACCCCTGACCCCTGACCCCTGACCCCTGACCCCTGACCCCTGATCCCTGATCCCTGACCCCTGACCCCTGACCCCTGACCACATCCTGCTACGGTTCCAGGGCCAGGACCGCGGCGCCGTTAATCTTCCCCGCCTTTAACAATTGCAGGGCCTGGTTCGCTTCGGCCAGGGGGAACTGCTGGGTTTGGGTCCGGATGGGTATGGCCGCGGCCAGGTGCAGGAGTTCTTCCCCGTCCTGACGGGTGCTGGCGGTTACCGAGCACACGGTTTTCTCATAATACAGGTGTTTTTCATAATCCAGGGCAGGTATTTGCGACATGTAGATGCCGGCCAGGGCCAGGGTGCCGCCCTTGGCCAGGGCCCGCAGGGCTTCGGGCACCAGGTTGCCGGCCGGGGCAAAAATCACGGCGCTGTCCAGCAGTTCGGGAGCAGTGTTCTGGGCCCGCCCCACCCAGGCGGCCCCCAGGGTTCGGGCCAGCTCCTGGTGGCCGGGGCTGCGGGTAAAGACATAAACCTGGCAGTTCCAGTGGCGGGCGATCTGGATGGCGATATGGGCCGAACCGCCGAAGCCGTAGAGCCCCAGCCGGCCACCCGGCTGGATCCGGCTCAGCTTGAGGGCCCGATAGCCGATAATCCCGGCGCACAGCAGCGGCGCGGCAGACAGATCGGGAAAGTTGTCCGGCAGGCGGTAGGCGAAATCCTCGGGGGCCACGGTCACTTGGGCGTAGCCGCCATCCCGGTGAAACCCGGTAAACTGAGCTTTTTCGCAGAGATTCTCCAGTCCGGCCAGGCAATAGCGGCACTGCCCGCAGGCCCAGCTCAGCCAGGCCAGCCCCACTCGATCGCCCACTTTAAAACGCCTGGTACGGGGACCCAGATCCACCACCTCACCCACCACCTGGTGGCCGGGAATCAAGGGCAGGCGGGCCAGGGGCAGTTCGCCCTCCACAATATGAAGATCGGTGTGACAGACGCCGCAAAAGTTTACTTTGACCACCAATTCCCCCGGTCCCGGCAACCGGGGCGGCAGTTCCGTCAACTGCAGGGGATTGCTGGTGATGGGGGCGGGAAATTCCAGGACCATGGCTTGCATTGCTTTTTCCTTATCTCTCATTCAAAATTTCATCCGGCTGCTGCCGAAAATGGCGTTGGGTAGGTGCATTTTACCATACCATGGCCCTGAGTTCACCATAAAGCTCCGCCCGGTTGGCCTTCCGGGGTTTCATTATTTGCCGCCAATTCTACCGTGAAATTCAGCCCGTAGGGGCAGGCCCCCGTGCCTGCCCAAAGAAAATATTTTCATAACCGGGGACGGCCCCAATCGGCCATGATCGTTTCTCTGAAACCCCAATCTGTCAAAAAAATCGGGACAGAGGGTAATTTTTTTTGACAGGGTGCGGTGAACTTTTTATAATCACTGGTTATCAGCAACCGTTACTTAAAAATAAGCAACCAGTTGATATAACAATACTATTGTTGTATCCAGGGATGCTTGGCCTAAATTGAGGTTTGTCAGCGTGTCTAAACAGTTAAAATATTTTGCCGCAACCGGCCGGCATATTTTTTAATGGGATGGGCTGAGGCATACCAGGAGGAATAAGCCATGCGTTTAGGGGTATATATCCGGGCAGCGCGGGTGCCCTTTCTCACCGGTTCCCTGATGCCGGTGGCCCTGGCCGGGGCTCTGGCCTGCTGGCAGGGGGCCTGGGAAGGGTCTTTCTATTTTTTTATCACGGCGCTGGGTGTAGTGGGCCTCCATTCCGGGGGCAATCTCATTAACGATTATTATGATTCCTTCGGGAGCGATCCCATCAATCGTTACATCACCCCTTTCAGCGGCGGCAGCCGGGTCATCCAGAACGGGGAGCTGAGCGCCGAGACTGTCCGGAACCTGGCCTATGCCTGTATGGGGATGGGAGTGGCCTGCGGCCTGGTCCTGATGTATTACGGCCGCCCCTACGTGGCCTTGCTGGGGCTGTTAGGGCTGGCCGCGGCCTACCTCTATTCTGCTTCCCCGGTGCAATTAATGAGCAAGGGGTGGGGGGAGCTGGTCATCTTTCTGGCCTTCGGGCCGGTTCTCACCCTCGGGTCCTATTATGCCATAACCGGCCAGATGATCCCAAAGGCTTTTTATGTGGGTTATCCCCTGGCATTTCTCATTACCGCTATTTTATGGATCAATGAGTTCCCAGACCTGGAAGCGGACACTGCCGTGGCCAAACAGCATCTGGTGGCCCGCCTGGGACTGCAGCGGTCCCGTTACGTCTATGCCGCCCTGATGATGATCCCTTTTCTCAGCCTGCCGTTTCTCATGGAAATCTTCGACCTGCCCGGGCACCTCTTCGCCGGCCTGGTGGCCCTGCCCCTGGCCGTGAGGGCGGTGCGCCTGGCCTGGGATACCCCCCCCACGGATGAAGAATTCGTCGGCGTCCAGGCCCTTACCATCAAAACGCATTTTCTCCTGGGATTGTCCCTGACCCTGGCCTTGCTCTATGCAGCCTGGTGGCGCTAAGAAGGGGCGCTCGGCTATCAGCAGAAAGAATGGTTAAGTGCATTCTGCCAAAACTCTGGGAATCAGTCATGTAATGATAACTATATGAATTTACTCTTTTAGCTGACGGATGAGTGCCGAATGCTTTCAATTAAACATTATAAAGTTACCCCCAGGGCCAGGCAGATTTTTTGTCCTGGGGGGAGGGGAGAATAGAATGGTTAATTTTACCCAAGAAACTACCTCCGCCACCTTAACCATCGGGGACCGGGTCATCGAGTTGCCCCTGGTAGTGGGCACCGAGGGGGAGGTAGCCATTGATATCCGCCAGTTACGGCAGCAGACCGACGGAGTTGCCATCAATGGCAATTTAGTGCCCGGCGGGGTAATTTCCTTTGACCCGGGATATAAGAACACCGGCTCCTGCCAGTCCGAGATAACTTATATCAACGGCGAGGAAGGCATCCTGCGCTACCGGGGATACAACATCGCGGACCTGGCCAAGAAGGGTTACCGCTTCATTGACGTGGCCATGTTAATCATTTTCGGGGAACTGCCCACCGCGGCAGAACGGGCCAATTTCCGGGATCTGCTGACGCACAACGAGCTCTTAGATGAAGACATGCGGAAGTTTTTCGATTCCCTGCCGCCGCACGGGGACCCCATGGCCATTCTGTCGGCCGCGGTGCAGTGCAGCAGTTTGTATAACCCGGAATTGCGGGCCATTGACCCCGCCGACCCGGAAGGCTTTACCCTGGCCGCAGCTAAGCTTCTCAGCAAGGTGAGGACCATCGCGGCTTTCAGCTACAAGAAGGCCATCGGCCAGCCAATCCGGTACCCTAATCCGGAGTTGGATTACGTCCGCAATTTCCTGCACATGATGTTCTCCATCCCCAATAAGCCTTATCATGCTTCCGAGACCGAGGTGGATGCCCTGAATCTCTTCCTGACGCTGCATGCCGACCATGAGCAGAACTGCTCCACCTCCACGGTCCGCATGGTTGGTTCTTCCAAGGCCAATCTTTTCGATTCCGCATCCTCAGGGATATCGGCATTGGCGGGTCCGCTGCATGGCGGAGCGAATATCGCCGTGGTGAACATGCTGGAAAAAGTCAGCCGGGAGGAGACTACGGTCAATGAGCTGATTGGTTTGGCCAAAAGCAAAAAAATCAAATTGCCCGGTTTCGGCCACCGGCTTTATAAAAAGTATGACCCCCGGGCCCGCATCATCAAACAAAAGGTGGACAAGCTGCTCGGTGAATTAAACCATGATGCGCCTCTGTTCACCATTGCCCAGCAGTTGGAAGAAATCGCCCTGACGGACGACTATTTCATCGCCAAAAGGTTGTACCCCAACGTGGATTTTTACTCCGGCATCATGCTCCGGGCCATCGGTATCCCGGTGAATATGTTCACGGTAATGTTCGCCATGGCCCGCATGGCCGGCTGGATCGCCCAGTGGCGGGAGGAAATGCTTACTCCCGGGGCGGCCATTCAGCGGCCCCGGCAGGTTTATACGGGGGCTCCGGAGAGAACTATCGACTGGGAAATGGGAATTTAGATTTAAGGTAAGAAGTGATGCAATGGCCAGGTTCTGACATTTTTCTGTTGCTGCTCATTAAGAATTAAGGAGGGTCTTGCAATGCCCACACGAGAAGGAATTACCTGGTTTAAAGGGCAGTTTTACCCCAAGCTTAACAAGGCGGTGGCAGACACTCCCTTCAGTGTCGATCTGCTGGTGGCCATCGCCTGCCAGGAGACCGGTTATATCTGGCAAGTCCTGCGCCAGAAAAACCTCAAGCTGGACCGCATCTTGGAACTGTGCGTCGGTGATACTCTCGACGCGGACAAAGGACGCCGGGCCTTCCCGCAAACCAAGGCTGACCTGATGTCCTGGCCGCGGGGACCGGAAATGTTTGACATCGCCCGGCAAGCACTGGTGGACATGGCCAAGTATATCAGCGGCTATCAAGGGGCGGCGAGTAACCCGAATAAATTCTGCCACGGTTTCGGCATCTTTCAGTATGATCTGCAGCACTTTAAAACCGACCCGGACTTTTTCCTTCAAAAGCGCTACGCCGATTTTGACGCGTCCCTGGCTAAATGTCTGGAGGAACTGCACAGCGCCAAAAAGCGGGCCAAGATTACGGAGGCCGATCTCACGGACTATCAAATGGCGGGCGTGGCCATTGCCTACAATGCCGGTAGGTTTGTCCCCAGCAGAGGTTTACAGCAGGGCCATTTCGATGGGCAGAAGTATTACGGGGAACATATTATGGATTTTCTCCGTCTGTCCAAGACTGTGCCGGCTCCGGATGGCAGCCCGGTGGAAATTGAGGCCTCCAAGCCTGGGGAAGCTGCCATAAAACCGCCCACCGACATACCTGCAGAAGGGACATTTTATGAGGTAGACGTCCAGTTCTCGCCGCTCAATCTGCGCTCCGGGCCCTTCATTGACGAAAACAATCCCAATGCCAACGTCATTGCCAAACTGCCTGATGGTCACATCGTCCGGGCTGTGGCCGACGAAATAATCGATGGATTCCGGGAAGTGGAAACGAGTCTATGGGGCGCCTATCATCGGGGCTTTGCCCATACTGATTATTTAATCCCGGCAGAGGCCGGCGCGACCGCGAAACCCATCAAGCCCGACCCGACCCCGCCGGCCACGGGTATCGTCGCAGTATTTATGCCACGTAAACCAGGCACCGTGACTCGGCGGATAAATCCTGCGAACGCCCATTCCCTGAATGAACCGGATCAACCGGTGCGCCAGGGCGCTTCCCCCGACGAACTGCGAACTGACCTGGTAGCCATTGTGGATTTCCTGGCCGTGGACAACCCCCAGCACGTCCGCTATCAGCCCTCTAGCGGCCTGACCTTTTGCAATATCTACGCGCACGACTATTGCCATCTTGCCGGGGTCTATCTGCCCAGGGTGTGGTGGTCGCAGGGGGCCATCGTCAAGCTCACCCGAGGGGAGGAAGTAAAACCGCTTTACGGAAATACCATATATGAAATGCGCGCCAATGACCTTTTCCGCTGGCTGCGGGACTTCGGCCCGGATTTCGGCTGGCGGCAGACGGGGACGCTGGATAAGCTGCAACTGGAAGTAAATGAAGGAGCCATCGGCCTCATCGTGGCTCGTCGTACCAATGATGGCAAGTCTGGCCACATTGTGGCGGTGGTGCCGGAAACTCATCCTCACAAGGCCAGGCGCAACGGGGCCGGCCAGGTCATTGCGCCCCTGCAGAGCCAGGCCGGGGCAAATAATTTCCGTTACGGGACCGGACCATCAAACTGGTGGCTGGGCTCCCAGTTTGCCGAAAGCGCTTTCTGGCTGCACGCCTAAGAGGACCGGCGAGAAGACGTCCTGATTTTGGGGATAACCTCCATAATTTAACCGATAATTTCTTCTTCAAGCCTTTCTCCTCTCCCCCCTCGGGGAGAGGAGATTGATGCATCATCCGTTTTTCAGGTTTTTCCAAGCACTCTTGTCAATTTTAGTAATAGCTCCTCGGCATCGCTCCTGTCCGGCGTCAGCGGCAGCCGGGCCAGGATGCCCAGGCCCTCGGTGGCCTCGTGGAATTCAGCTTCAGTAAGGCGGCTCACTAAGGCGGTGTTAACCATGGCATTGATCTTGAGCAGCTCCTGGACCAGACCCAGGGGCTCCATGTCCGGCAGGGTGGCGTCAATAATCACCAGGTCGGGGGCGTTGGCCCGAACCGCCCGGAGGACTTCGCTCCCGGTAAGGAATTGCTGGAACTCAACCTCCGGGTGAGCCGACAGGGCTGTAGTTAGGGGTTTGAGTTCATCCGCACGACTGGTGGCGACGATTAATTGCAGCATATCTTTTCCTCTCAGGGCAGGCGGGACTGCTGCAGGTGAGGCGAGAACTTGCTGTAATAGTCGGCAATGGCTTCGCCCAGGGTGTTCACCGCCAGGCGGGCGCAGTGCAGGTGATCTTCCGGCAGGCCCCCCAAGGCGATGACCACGTCCTGGGGCTCCAGATTCAGGGCGTGGTCCACCTTGAGCCCCTGGGCCAACTCGCTCATGGCGCTGGCGCAGACCAGGGTATAAACGCAGCCCCGGGGCTGGACCTTGATGTCGGTGATGGCGTCTTTTTCGATACGCAGCGACACCTCGATGGAATCCCCGCACTGACCCTGAGCCCAGCCCTTGCCGCTGGGGTTAGCCAGGGAGCCGATGTTTCGGGGGGATCGCGCCAGGCGGAGAAACTCTTCGCCGACCTTGCCGGGCACGAAGATATCGTCATGTGACACGCTAAAACTCCTTCCCCCGTAAATTAAAACCGCCCCATGGAGTGCGCTCCGCCACCGCAGGTGAATTCGGTGGTAAACCGGGGGAGCCTCCCCTGCAGGAGGGCCTCCACGGCCTCGCCCACTCTTTGGGTCCCGCCCCCATAGACAACCGTGATGCCCATCTGCTGAAATCCCATGAGCGGCCTCAGGCCCATGCCCCCGGCAATGAGAATCTGGACCCCGTGCTGGGCCAGATGGTTCACCGGGGCCATGCAGCCCCCTTGCTCATGGGGCACGTTGGGCAGTAGAGAAACCTCCTGCACGGCGCCGCCCGTGATTTTCACCACGGTATAAAGGTCGCAATGGCCGAAATGCGCTCCCAGGTCGGCCTCCAGGCCCCCCGGATGGGATGAGGGAATGGCAACAATGGTACTGTTCATCTCTTTCTCCTTGGATTATCTAATGGCCAAGCTTAGCTTGGCGGGATATGGGGTTCCCAAGTACAACTTGGAAACCAGAATGAAAGCCTGTTTCACCACTTTCAGACTATCACTGACATCCGCTACCGGCTGCGCTCGGCCAGGGCTTCTATCCGGCTCCAGGCGCGTTGGAGTTCCCGGGTGAACTCGGTTTCGGGCAGTTCCGTCACCACCAGACCCTGGATCATGGCCTGGGTGACCTGGATGTCGTGGGGTAGCCTGGCCAAAACCGGATAGCCGGCATGATGGCAGAATGACTCGATGGCGCTCTCTTCCTCCGGATTGAGGTCATGCTTGTTGATGATCACCGCCAGGGGTATCTGAAAGTGTTGGCACAGACCGGCCACCCTTTCCAGGTCGTGCCGTCCCGAGGGCGTGGGCTCTGTCACCGCCACGGCCAGGTTCGCCCCCGAAAGGGAACTGATCACCGGGCAGCCGATGCCCGGAGCGCCATCACAGAGAACCAGCCGGGCACCCCTTGCCTTGGCCAGTTCCCGGGCCTGTTGTTTCAAAAGCATGACGAGCTTGCCGGAATTTTCCTCCCCCGGGAAGAGCTGGGCGTGCACCAGGGGCCCGAAGCGGGTAGAGGAGATATACCAGTTGCCGCAGTGTTTTTCTGGAAACAGGATGGCCTCGGCCGGACAGAAGGCCACGCAAACCTTGCAGCCTTCGCAGCGCCAAGGATTTATCACAAAACCTGCCCCGTCCTCCCGTACCGCGCCGAACTGGCACAGGGAGGCGCAAAGACCGCAGCCGTCACATTTTTCCGGGTTGATGCGGGCCTCGTGGCCGGCGCGGAATTCTTCCTCCCGCTCCCGGCTGGGCTGGAGCAACAGGTGCAGGTCCGGGGCGTCCACGTCCAGGTCGCAG
>VGSX01000101.1 GCA_016874895.1 Deltaproteobacteria bacterium | reverse complement strand
TAAAGGAGCAGGGCAGTTCCGACCCGGAGGAGGTTTCCCGGAAATTGGGACTCTCCCCGGCCGGAGCGGCTTTTTTAATTACCAAGCTCAAGCAGGAAGGCCGACTGGCTTGAAATAGGTGTTTTTAAGGAAGAACCATGAACTTCAAGAGAAATCTGCTCCTGGCCCTGACAGCCCTGCTCCTGGGTGGGGCCATCCTCTCTTACCAACACCGCCCCCTGCCGTCCCCGGTGGACGCCACCTGGGCGGACGCCCAAAGAGAGGCGGAACGCGGCGGCTATCGCCTCATCACCACCCAGGAGTTAGCGGCCCGGTATCAGCAGGAGCCTCACAGTGTCCTCCTGGTGGACACCCGCCAGGACTGGGAATTCATGTCCGGCTATATCCAGGGGGCCCTGCACTTTCCCATCGAGCCTACCTGGTGGGGCCGCTGGCGGGCGGAAAAACCTTTACTGGCGCTTTTGGGACCCGATAAAAACCGGCCGGTGGTCTTTTACTGAGCGGGCCTGGCCTGAGTCCGCAGCGACGCCGCGGCCCGGGTGGCCGTGCAACTCGGTTATAAAAACGTTTACCGCGACCCGCTGGGCTACCCGGCCTGGCAGGAACAGGGTCTGCCGGTGGCCAGTTCGCCCCGGGAGGTGTGGGAAACTGCGCCGGCGCCTCCGGGACCTGTCCTCGGCTGGTCTCTGCTCTGGACCCTCCTGGGGGTCTTTGCCGGGGGTATGGCCCTGAACCTGACCCCCTGCGTCTACCCGCTGATTCCCATCACGGTTTCCTATTTTGCCGGTTTGAGCGGCGGCAGCCGGGGCCGCTTGCTGGCCCACGGCCTTTTTTACCTGGGGGGCCTGGCGGTTACCAACACCGCGTTGGGCGTGGCCGCAGCTTTGACCGGCGGACTGATGGGGGCCCTGCTGCAGAACCCCTTCGTCCTGCTGGCCGTGGCGGGCATCCTGCTGGTTTTTGCCGCCAGCCTTTTCGGTTTGTGGGAGCTGCGCCTGCCCCACAGGGTGACCCAGGCGGCAACCAGGTCCTATGCCGGATTTTTCGGGACTCTGTTTATGGGCCTCACTCTGGGTCTGGTGGCGGCCCCCTGCATCGGCCCGTTTGTCCTGGGTCTGCTCACCTGGGTGGCCAGCCAGGGGTCGGTCTGGCTGGGATTCGCGGTGTTTTTTACGCTTTCCCTGGGGCTGGGACTGCCCCTGTTTTTCCTGGCCCTGTTCAGCGGCAGCCTGGAGAAGCTGCCCCGCTCCGGGGAATGGCTGATCTGGGTACGGCAACTCATGGGCTGGGTGCTGGTGGGTCTGGCCGTTCATTTTATCCGCCCCATCCTGCCGGAAGCCTGGGGCGTCATCCTCCTGGGCCTGATTGCCTCGGCCGCCGGGGTTCACCTGGGCCTGCTGGATCGCACCACGGCCGGCTTTCGAGCCTTCCCCTGGCTCAAATCCGGGGTTTTCGCCGCCGGTCTGCTGGTAGCCCTGCTGCTGGTGGGTTCCTGGGCCTTGCGGGGGCCAGGAGTAGCCTGGCAGCCTTACTCGGAAGCCCTCCTGGAAGAAGCCCGGAAACAGCAGAAACCGGTGATCATCGATTTTTACGCCACCTGGTGCGCCCCCTGCCGGGAACTTGACGACCTCACGTTCCGCCATCCGGAGGTGGTGAAAAAAGCCGCCCAGGATTTCGTCATGATAAAAATCGATCTGACCCAAAAAGGTGATCCGCAGCACGCCCGGCTGCTGCAGCACTACCAGGTCAAGGGAGTGCCCACAGTGGTCTTTCTGGATGCCCAGGGACGGGAAATTACCGGATTGCGGCTGGTGGACTTCCTGCCGCCGGACCGTTTTCTGCTCAGGATGGTGCAAGCTCAAAAATCGGAACCCTAAAGGAGGAAATATGTCACTCAAAGTCAGATTCTTTCTCAATGAGCCCAACGGTAAGCCCTGAAAGCATTTTCAGGCCATGATGCCCAGGTTGGGCGCCAAGTATCCCATTGAATTCGATATTTTTTCGCAACCGCTGGCTGATTACCAGACCGATGAATATTTCGCCCGGGATCTGCCAGTGGCCCCGGCGGTGATGGTGGGCGAGGAGATCGTGGTGGAAGGTTCTGATATTGCCGAAGAAAAGCTGGAGGCGGCCATCTGCCGCCACCTGGGTCTGCCGGAACCGGAGCCGGCCAAGAAAGGCTTCTTAAGCCGCCTTTTTGGCAGATGAAAGGCGGCAGGTCTCATGATGTCAGCGAAAATCTCCTCTAGGGCTGCCCTTAAGGCTGTCCTGCTCCTGGTATTTATTAGCGCCGCAGTGCTGGCGGTGCGCACGCCGGCCATCCAGGAGTTGCTCACGGCGGAGAGACTGGGCGCCTGGCTGGCCGCGGCAGGCCTCTGGGCGCCCCTGGCCTTTATCCTGTTCTATGCCGCGGGGGTCTGCCTGTTCCTGCCCGGCACCCTGCTCACGGCCCTGGGGGCTGCCATCTTCGGGGCCTACTGGGGTTTTCTCTACGTCTGGCTCGGGGCCATGCTGGGGGCTGCGGGGGGTTTTCTCATCGGCCGCTACCTGGGCCGGGAGTTCGCCGCTTCCCTCATCGGCGACCGGCTACAAAAATATGACGACGCCATCGAACGCAACGGCTTTGCCACCGTGCTCTATCTGCGCCTGGTCTATTTCCCCTTCACCCCCATGAACTTCGGCATGGGGCTGACCAAGGTGCGCTTCCGGGATTATCTGTGGGGCACGGGGTTGGGCATCCTGGCGGGAACCTTTATCTTCACATTCTTCGTCGGCACCGTGAAAGAAGTCTGGGCCACCGGCCAATGGGCCAACCTCCTTTCCGGGAAGGTATTCTTTTCCCTGGCACTGTTTGTCTTTTCACTCTTTATCCCGAAAATCATCAACAAGCTGAAAATCTGGCAAGATGTTAAGACCGAAACAACACCCCCGGCTTCCTCAAAAAACCACACAGAGGAGTCTGAGTTATGAAGTTGCGTATGCTTGGATCGGCATGCGTCCGGTGAGGTGCATGGACTGCCGGCATTTTCAACCGGAGGCGGCCTCCTTGCGAATGGGCACCTGTCTCCAGGCGGAACCGTGGGATGGCAGAAAAGAGCAATTCGCCCGGGATCAGCACTCCTGTGAACACTTCGCTCCCCCCGGGGTCAGACGCCGGCTTAGCCTTGAAAAGTTAAAGAAATTGTAGGCGTTCAGCTATCAGCAATCAGCTTTCAGCAAAAACAATGGGTTAAGAAAACTAAACGAGAAACCAGCGATCTGCCATCTTAGAATAACTATTTGAATTTAAAGCATTAGCTGACGGCTGAAAGCTGACCGCTGAACGCTTACAAGAAATTTAAAGCTTGAACTGGAGCATGGACCGCCCGAGGAAGTCAGGCTCATAATTTTTCAGCCGCCAGCACCACAAAAGCGCCCTCGCCGTATCCGTCTCGCACCGGTTCCGGAGCCGTGACGTCCGGCAGATCGTGGAAAATGGTCTGGCGGATTTCGGGGTTGTGGTACCCCAACTCCCCCAGCCAGTGCAGCACCTGGCGGACCCGGTGGAACGTCGCCTGCCGATAAAACCGGCTTCTATCCTTTTTTGCCTCGTACGACCGACCCAAGGGGCTTTCCGGGTCGATCAGACCGATAATCAGGCGGCCGTGCGGTTTCAGGACCCGGGTCGCCTCCCGCAGAGCCAGAACCGGGTCCGTTAGAAAACACAGGACCGTAATCAGCAGGATAAAATCACAGGAGGCTGCCTTGATGGGGAGGGCTTGGGCATCACCGGAAATGACCTGGATTCCTCTGCTCTGAGCCATGCGGGCCATGGCCCAGGCCGGCTCCACCCCGATTCTAATCCTTAGAGGTCCGGCAAAGCGTCCGGTACCCACGCCTATCTCCAAACCGTGGCCGGTTCCGGGCATAAGCGCCGCCACCGCCGCTAATTCGGCGTCATACACCATCTTATGCCGGGTGAACCAGTCATCATATTCCTGGGCATATTTCTCAAAGGTATCGGTCATCTCAAAGCCGATCTTTTCTTGATCTGTATGGCTCTTAACACGAAAAAGAATTATAACGATTTTATTAATTTTCAGATTTCTGCTCAAAGCTGCTAGCCATGAACTACCTGGTCATCTGTTTAGTTGCCTTTCTGGCCTCAGGATTAACGCTGTTTTCCGGGTTCGGCCTGGGGACCCTGCTGTTGCCGGCCATGGCCATTTTTTTCCCCATCGACACGGCTATTGCCCTGACGGCCATCGTCCACCTCCTCAACAACCTTTTTAAGTTCGCCCTCCTGGGCCGCCATGCCGATAGAGCCACCGTGCTGCGCTTCGGCCTGCCGGCCATCCTGGCCGCCCTCCTGGGAGCCCGCATGCTTCTGTGGCTCTCCCACCTGCAGCCCCTGCTGACCTATCAACTTTTTGGTCTGCAGTTCCAGATAATGCCGGTGAAGCTGGTGGTGGCCGGCCTCATGGTCTTTTTTGCCCTGTTCGAACTGCTGCCCCGCTTGGCTGAAATATCAGTCGAAAAGAAATATCTGCCTCTGGGCGGCCTCCTCAGCGGCTTTTTTGGCGGCCTCTCCGGACACCAGGGCGCCTTGCGCAGCATCTTTCTCCTCAAAGCAGGTCTGAGCAAAGAAAGCTTCATCGCCACCGGGGTGGTCATCACCCTGCTGGTGGATATCCCCCGGATAATTGTCTACAGCGCCAGTTTCTCCCTTCTCCAGGGCGATGGCGTGTCGATGCTTGCCGCCGCGGTCCTGTCGGCCTTCTCCGGAGCCTTCCTGGGAAATAGGCTGCTCAACAAGGTGACCCTGCGGGGCATTCAACTCCTGGTAGCCGGCATGCTTCTGGGGATTGCCGTCGGCCTGGCCCTGGGTTTGATCTGATCTCTAATATTTCATCAAAGGCCAAGACTAAGCAGCCCCCGGCAGGCTTTTTACCACCAGTGGATTGAGCAGGCTCCGCCGCTTTTCCGGGTCTGCAAGGTCAGTGCGCCCAGGGCCGGTTTTGGCCCCGCCAGACCTGGGAGTGCGATTCCCTGGCCGAGGCGGAGGCACTGTTCTTGAAACGCCACCGGGAAAAGACCAACCCGGCCCGACGCTCCCGGAGGAAATACCCCATACAATGCTTTTACAGCCGATATACTGTCTCACAGATAAATTAAAAATAAATCCGCCTTATGATTTATATGTCTTCGGTCTCGGCCATGGAGGAGTACATAAGAAACCGTAAACAAAAATCCGACACCCTTTGTCTGGACCAAACCTGCTGATAATATCCTGGATAACCTGGCACCGCTTTATGCCCCAAATATTATCAAAGATAATTGTGAGACACTATACTAGCCGCCTCTTTGGCGAAATACGTAATGATCATATCTGCCCCGGCCCGTTTGATGCTGACCAGAGATTCCAGCAGGACGGTTTTTTCGTCCAGCCAGCCGTTGGCCGCGGCGGCCTTGATCATGCTGTATTCACCGCTCACCTGGTAGGCCGCCAGGGGCTGGTCGATCTCTGTCCGCAACTGGCTGATGACATCCAGGTATGGCAGGGCCGGCTTGACCATAATGATGTCGGCCCCCTCCTCCACATCCAGGGCGGCTTCCCGGAAGGCCTCCCGGACATTGGCGGGGTCCATCTGGTAGGAGCGCCGGTCGCCGAACTGCGGGGCCGATTCCGCCGCCTCCCGGAAGGGACCGTAAAACCCCGAGGCGTATTTTACCGCATAAGACATGATGGCGGTCATCTCAAACCCCTGTTCGTCCAGGGCCTCCCGGATGGCCAGGACCCGGCCGTCCATCATGTCCGAGGGCGCCACGATATCAGCCCCGGCCTCGGCGTGGGACAGGGCCACCCGGGCCAGGAGTTCCAGGGTGGCGTCATTGTCCACCTCGCCCTGGCGCACCACCCCGCAGTGACCATGGCTGGTGTAGCCGCAGAGGCAGACATCGGTGATGACCAACAGGTCCGGGGCGGCCTTTTTGATCTGTTTGATGGCCCGTTGCACCACCCCGGTGCGCACCCCGGCCTCGCTGCCCAGTTCATCTTTTTTTTCCGGGAGGCCGAACAGTAACACCGCCGGGATACCGGCATCCCGGACCGCCTTGACTTCCTCCCCCACCAGATCCACGGACCGGCGATGCATACCCGGCATGGCGGCGATGGGGTCTTTAATCTTGGTTCCGGGGACCACAAAAAGGGGATAGATGAGATCATCCGGCCGGATATGGGTTTCCCGGACCAGGCGCCGCAAGGCTTCCCGGCGGCGCAAGCGGCGGGGGCGATAAGGCAATTCCATGGGGGCCTCCTAAAAATAATAATCCTGGGGCTGCAGGCGACGCCGGACGCACCAGGCAAAATAAAGATTGAAGGGCAGCATGTGCAGGGAATACATATGCGGGGTCTGCCGCTGGAGGATCGACTGGAAAGAATAAAACTTCCGATTAGCCCGCCAGTAGCCCTCCTCCAGTTGCTGGGGCGTCATGTGGCGCGGTTGATAGACGGCCTTAAAACCGCAATAATTGCTCCAGTCATGGTCGAAGATGCGGCCTTCCCGAAGGAGCTCCTCCCGGGCCTTGGTGGAGGGGCGGGGAGCCATGATGAACATGAAGGCCACCGGGGCCTTGGCCCGGATGAGAAAATCCACAGTGTTATCGAAGATATCCAGATGGTCGCCGTCCAGGCCGAACATGACATTTACCGAGAAACCGATGCCCCGGTTGCGCAGGGATTTAAACTGCCGCTCGTAGTCATTGATTTTGTTCTGCTTTTTGTTAATGGCCTTCAAGCTCTCGGGACTGATGGTCTCCATGCCGATGTTCACGTGCAGGCAACCACTGCGGGCCATCATATCCAGCAGTTCCGGATCATCCCCGATGCTGGCCGTGGTCAGGCAGCCGTAGATGAGCTTGAGGGGGATGAGTTTTTCCATAATCTCCATGGCATGGCGGCGATTGGCGACAAAATTGTCATCCACGAAATAAATGAACTCACTTCCAGTGAGCCGGCGGATTTCCTTGATTTCATCAATGACCTGGTCCACCGGGCGGTGCCGGAACCTGCCGCCGTAGACCTGGGTGACCTCGCAGAAATTGCAGTTAAAAGGGCAGCCCCGGGTGGTCTGGGAGGGGATGTTCAGCAATTTATATTTTTTCAGGTCCAGCAGGTCATAGCGGGGGACCGGCAGATTCTTCAGATCGGATAATTTTTCGGCCTGGTATCTGGGTTGCAGCCTTCCGGCCTGAAAGTCCCGGAGCAGTTGCGGCCAGACCTCTTCCGCCTCTCCCAATACCAGGGAATCAGCGTGTTCCTGGCATTCCTCCGGGGCCAGAGTGGCGTGGAAGCCCCCCATGACGACGGGTATCCCCTGGCGGCGGTAGCCGGCGGCGATTTCATAGGCCCGGTTGGACTGGTGGGACATGAAAGTCAGGGCCACCAGATCGGCCTTTTCCCGAAAAGTAATATCTTCCAGGAGATCGTCTTTGATCTGCACGTCAATATCGGACGGCACCAGGGCGGCCAGGTACGGCAGGGTGATGCCCAGGAGCCAGCGCCGCCGCCGTTTATCGAGACGGCCGTTACGATAACGGGAAGGTTGAATCAGCAGAACTCGCATTATGTTTTCATTACCTTGAATGAATGATTTTATGGCCAGGAAGGGTAATTGCGCCGGGTTTGCATGTCAAGACTACCATAAATTTTTTAAATCGGAAAGTACATCCCTTTGATATTATCTTATCACCATTAAAAACAGAAAAAATCTGGCAGTCATCCTGCAGCAGGCAGGTTTTAACAAAAATCTCCCTTCGTGTCCAAGCTTTTCCCTTACAAGCAGGGCGAGCTCGTGGGGGCGGGTCTGAGACCCGCTCCTATAGTTGCTGACCGTCTGACGGGCAATTCCCCCCTTGACCAGGAGGGGCATTCGCGATACATTAACCCATTATTGTGGGGGCAGGACAATCCTATGATGTTAGAACAGCGGGCCAGAGAAGCCTTTGCCCAGTCCATGGCAGTTATGGCGGCGTTCATGGAGCACCAGACGGGCCAGGTAACGGCTGCGGCCCGGATGTTGGCCGCGGCCCTTAAAGAGGATAAAAAGCTGCTCCTCTTCGGCAACGGCGGCAGCGCCGCGGACGCCCAACATCTGGCCGCGGAGTTCGTCAACCGCTTTCAGGTGGAGCGCCCTCCTTTGGCCGCCATCGCCTTGACCACCGACACTTCCATTCTCACGGCAGTGGGAAACGACTACGATTTTCAGGATATCTTCGTCAAACAGATCCAGGCCCTGGGGCGGGCTGGCGACGTGGCCTGGGGGATCAGCACCAGCGGCAACTCTCCCAATGTCAATAAAGCCCTTTCCGCGGCCCGGCTCCAAGGCCTGAAAACCCTGGCCGTGGCCGGCCGGGACGGCGGCAGCATGGCCACCCTGGCGGATATCGCCCTCATCGTCCCCTCCCAGGAAACGCCCCGTATCCAGGAGGTGCAGCTCACCATCGGCCACGTCCTGTGCGATCTGGTGGACTTTCTCTTATTTCCCGACCGTTTCAGCAAATCATGAGCACCCGTCCCAGAATAAAACCCTTGCCGTTAACCGGGGTGGCCACCTACAGTCTTCACGACCGCCACAGCAAAGTCAACCGGCAGGATTTCGGCCAACCCTGGCAACCGGGTGGCTCTTTCAGGGAATATCTGGACAGGCTGCCCAATATTCTGGCCGCAACGCAGCTCAAACAGATCGTCTCAGCCTGGGTTACGGCCCGCCGCCAGGATAAGCTGATGCTTTTGGGGTTTGGCGCTCATGCCCTGAAAGTGGGACTAAGCCCCATCATCATCGACCTCATGCGCCAGGGCTGGCTCAGTGGCGTGGCTCTCAACGGGGCCGGCATCATCCATGACGCTGAAATAGCCATGGTGGGACGGACCTCGGAAGAGGTGGAGACCGTGCTGGGGGCAGGTCAATTCGGCATGGCCGAGGAAACCGCGGTTTTCTTGAACCGGGCTACGGCCTGGGGTGCGGAACATAATCTGGGTTTGGGAGAGGCCGTGGGCCGACGCCTCCTAGGAGAGAATTTTCCGCACAACGACCTCAGCGTCCTGGCCCAGGCCGCGGCCCTGGAAATTCCGGCTACGGTGCATGTGGCCCTGGGAACCGACATTATCCATATGCATCCGTCCGTGGACCCGGCCGCGGTGGGCCGGACCAGCCACCAGGATTTCCGCCTCTTCGCCGCCCTGGTGAGCCGTCTGTCCGGAGGGATTTATCTCAATCTCGGTTCCGCGGTGCTCCTCCCCGAGGTTTTCCTCAAGGCCCTGTCCCTGGCCCGGAATCTGGGAAACCCGGTGGCGCCCCTGACCACCGTAAATCTGGACTTTATCCAACACTACCGCCCCTTGACCAACGTAGTGCGCCGCCCCACCCAGGAGTCGGGACAAGGATTCGCCCTGACCGGCCATCACGAAATTCTCTTTCCCCTGCTGGCGGCCATGGTCGTGGAAGAGGGGCACGCCGGCGAGTGAGAGGCGATTATGAAAATTCAATTTATCACAGACATCGTACAGGTGGAGGGCGTACTGAACGATTCTCCCACGGCCCAGGCCATCAGCCGGGTGCTCCCCTTGGAGGCCACGGTGAGCACCTGGGGAGAGGAAATCTATTTCACCATCCCGGTGAAGGCCGGACTGGACGCCACGGCCCAGGAAGTGGTGGCCTACGGCGACATCGGCTACTGGCCCAAAGGCTCCGCCCTCTGCCTGTTTTTCGGCCCCACCCCCATCAGCCGGCCGGGGGAGATCCGCCCGGCCAGCGCGGTAAATGTGGTGGGCAGATTATCCGGCGATATTGAACTCTTGAAAGAAGTGGCCGACGGTATTACTATTAGAATTGAGCCGGCGGCCTCGTGATCTTTGCCGCCGCCTATCTTTTATGTTGTCAAGGAGAGTTCCACCCCATGCCCATCTTTGAATTTCACTGCCACGACTGCGGCAATGACTTTGAAAAACTGGTATTCGGCAGCGATCCGGAGGTTGAGTGCCCGGAATGCAAAAAACATAATTGCGGAAAACTCATGAGCGCCTGCAACGCCAAGGTGGGGACCAAATTAACCGCCTCCTCGGCCGGGGGCGGGGCTTCCTGCACCGGCTGCGCAGCAACCAGCTGCAGCACCTGCCATTAAGCCGGGCCGATGGCGCCACCACCCTCCTGAGGCCGTTGCGGTTTTAGGTCTGATACAAGGAAAAAGCCTCCCTCAGGATGGTTCGCTTCCTTCCCTAGGTAATCATTGTTATGCATGTGACCCTTTGGGGCGGGCCTGGGACCCGCCCCAAGTAGTTAGGATTCAGGATTTATTCCGCGTCGGCTTCATAGACGCCCCAGGGATAGGCGTACTGCCTCCGGTCGGAATTCAGCCAGTACGAGCCGGGACCGAAATAATACAGTGATGGGGTCCATATAGTTATCCCCATCCCAAGCCATCGCCCTGGAACTTGTGGGTAATGCTCAACCCAGAGGGAGAAGGGACTGAAGCCCGTAGGGGCGGTTCGCGAACCGCCCCTACCACAAGGCCCTATGAACGACCGGAAACCAGAAACCGAAAACCCTATTACTGCATCTGGCTCAGATTATCCCCGATCTCTTTGGCCGCGGCCATGGACTCCGGGCTCAAATCATAAGGCGCCGCGCCCTTCAGATCTGATTCGATAACCTTTTCATCAAAAGGCAAGAAACCCAGGAAGGTAAAGTCCGGCAGGCTTTTGAGCAAATAGTCCCGGTCCTGCGGGCCCCGGACTTTATTGCCCACCAGCACGATGCGGGTCACTCCGATATCCTGGGCCAGATTTTTGACGTGCTGGGCGGTCTCGATGCTCCGGCGGCCCGGCTCCACCACCACGATGAGCTTGTCCACGCTCTTGGCCGTGGCCCGCCCCAGGTGCTCGATGCCCGCCTCCATGTCCATCACCACTACCTCGTCCCGGAACAGCACCAGGTGCGTCACCAGGGTGCGCAAAAGCACGCTCTCCGGGCAGATGCAACCGCTGCCCCCCTTTTTGAC
>VGSX01000100.1 GCA_016874895.1 Deltaproteobacteria bacterium | reverse complement strand
CGTGGTGACCTACAGCAATCAGGCCAAAATGGACCTCCTGCAGGTGCCCTCGGATATCTTGCAAACCCATGGCGCCGTGAGCGCCCCCACGGCCCTGGCCATGGCCATGGGGGTGGTGAGCCTGTTCCGGGCCTCCCTGGGCGTCGCCGTCACCGGCATCGCCGGACCCTCCGGCGGTTCCCCGGAAAAACCGGTGGGCACCGTCTATCTGGGCCTGGCCACTCCTGCAGGAGTAAAAACCAGGCACTGCCTTTTCCACGGTTCCCGGGAGGAAATAAAAATCCTCACCGCCCAGACAGCCCTGGACTGGCTCCGGTTGGAACTGCAAAAAGACAGGGAAAAGGGATAAGGGATAAGGGATAAGGGAAAAGGGAAGAGGGAAGAGGGAAGAGGGAAGAGGGAAGAGGGAAAAGAGGATGGTGGCATGATACGGGCCTTTCTGGCCATTGATCTGCCCGAGAGCTATCGGGCCGGGCTGAGTGCGGTGCAGGATTATCTGAAACAGAGCAGGGCCGACGTCCGCTGGGTGCCGGTGGGCAACATCCACCTGACCCTGAAATTTTTCGGGGACATTGCCGAGGACCAGGTGGAAGCCATAACCCAGGCCGCGACTGGCGTCGCCCAGGCTGCGGCGCCGTTTACGCTGGGGGTGCAGGGAGTGGGGGCCTTCCCCGGTCCCAAGAGCCCCCGGGTGATCTGGCTGGGTCTGAACGGGCAGACCGATATTCTGGCCCAACTGGTGCAAGACCTGGAGCAGGCCTTTGCTCCCCTGGGCTTCCCCCCGGAAAACCGAAAATTCGTTCCCCACCTGACCCTGGGGCGGGTGCGCTCCAGCCGGGGGCGGGAGGACTTGGCGCGAGCGTTGCAACTAATAAATATCCCCTCTTTCCCTGATTTTAATGTCCATGGTTTAGTTCTTTACCAGAGTATTTTGAAACCGCAGGGGGCAGAGTATCATAAATTAAAATATTATTTGTTATCTTAAATTTTTTATGAGAACATTTGGAGATAAAAATGGCGTTTCAAACTCCTCTGACGATAGTTCAGGCTATTGATTGTATAAGCAAAAAAATTTATCTCTTACCGGCCATTCAAAGGGAACTTGTTTGGGATACAGAACAAATTGAGCTTTTATTTGATTCATTAATGAGAGATTATCCGATAGGTTCATTTTTATTTTGGAAAGTTGATAAAGAAAATATAACTAACTATCAATTTTATGAATTCATTAAAGATTATCATGAAAGAGATACCCGCCATAACTTAAAAGCTGATATGTGGGATCAAAGAGAAATTACCGCTATTCTGGATGGTCAACAAAGATTAACTGCTTTATACATAGGATTGAGGGGAAAATATTCCTACAAAATACCATACTTGCGCTATGATAGTGTGAGGGCTTTTCCAGAAAGAGAGCTCTATTTAAATTTGTTAAAACCCAACGATAAAATAGATGAAATCAATAAAGAATATGATTTTAGGTTTCTCACAAAAGAAGAGTCACAAGAAAAAAATAATAACTATTATTGGTTTAAAGTGGGTGATATAATTAATTTAAGGGAAGAATTTGCGGTTAGTGATTATTTATTAACAAATAATCTTATGACCCTAGGTGATTTATCAAGATTTGCTAATAAAACATTGTTTAAGTTACATTCTATTATTTTCAATAAACCAATCATCAATTATTATTTAGAGAGTGACCAAAGTTTAGACAAGGTATTAAATATATTTATTCGAATAAATAGCGCCGGAACTCCTTTAAGTTATTCAGATCTTTTATTGTCGATTGCCTCTGCCCAGTGGGAAACAAAGGATGCCAGACAAGAAATTAATAAATTCGTTGATGAATTAAATAAAATTGATAATAAATTTAATTTTGATAAAAATATTGTTTTGAAGTCTTTTTTGGTATTACTAGATTTTACTAATATTGCTTTTAAAGTTGATAATTTTAATAAAAAAAATATGTTACTTATTGAAAATGAGTGGGAAAATATATCATTCTACATAAAATTGGCGGTGGATCTCGTTAAAGACTTTGGGTTCAATAGGAGTACTCTGGTTTCAAACACAGCCATAATTCCGATTGCATATTATTTATTGAAAAAAAGGGCAGCTGAAAATTTTCTTACCTCTTCATTTTTCAGCGACGATAGAAAAAAAATAAAAAAGTGGCTGAACATAGCATTACTTAAAAGATTTTTTGGTGGTCAGCCTGATAATGTATTAAGGCCTATAAGAAATATTATACGAGAAGATAACTTAACATTTCCTTTGGAAAGAATTGTAGAACATTTTAAAGGCAAGGCTAAGTCTCTATCATTTACTGATGAAGAAATAGAAGATTTCTTTTTTTATAAATATGGAGACAGTTATACCTTCTCCTTATTATCTTTTTTCTATCCAACACTGGACTACAAAAACAATTTTCACATTGACCACATATTTCCCAAAGATTTTTTCACAAAAAGAAAATTAGTTAGCAAAGGAATTCCGGACTCGAAGATTGATTATTATTTAGATAATGTAAATAAAATTGCAAATCTCCAATTAATAGAAGGAACAATAAATTTGGAGAAATCGAATAAAGATTTTAAAGATTGGTTAGAGTCAGAATACAAAAATGAAGTTGAAAGAAAACAATATTGTGATAGACATTTTATTCCCAACAATGAATTAGATATTAGTAATTTTGAAAATTTTATTAAAGGAAGGAAAAAACTGATGGTAGAAAAACTTAAAAAAGAATTATTCTAGAACAATATTGGAATAAAATATATTATCGAGGAATGTCAAATGCCCACTCCTTCAATAAGCGATAAATCCAAGGCCCTGGAACAGGCCCTGACCCAGATAGAGAAACAATATGGCCGGGGTTCCATCATGCGCCTGGGTGCGGATGAAAAAACCGCCGATATCGGGGTTATTCCCACCGGCTCCCTTTCCCTGGACCTGGCGCTGGGCATCGGCGGCATCCCCCGGGGGCGGGTGGTGGAGATCTTCGGTCCCGAGTCCTCCGGCAAGACCACCCTGGCCTTGCACATTATTTCCGAGGCCCATAAAATGGGGGGGGTGGCGGCCTTCATTGACGCGGAACACGCCCTGGACCTGGGGTATGCCCGGCGGTTGGGGGTCAAGACCGAGGACTTGCTCATCGCCCAGCCCGACACCGGCGAACAGGCCCTGGAGATCGCCGAGATCCTGGTGCGCTCCAATGCCGTGGACGCCATCGTGGTGGATTCGGTGGCCGCCCTGGTGCCCCGTTCGGAAATCGAAGGGGACATGGGGGACGCCCAGATGGGCTCCCAGGCCCGGTTAATGTCCCAGGCCCTGCGCAAACTCACCGCGGCCATCAGCAAATCCCAGACCACCGTTATTTTTATCAATCAGATCCGGATGAAGATCGGTCTGGTGTTCGGCAACCCCGAGACCACCACCGGCGGCAATGCCTTAAAATTTTACGCCTCCCAGCGGCTGGATATCCGCAAGGGGCTGCCCCTGAAGGATGGCAACGATATTATCGGGGCCCGCACCAAGGTCCGGGTGGTCAAGAACAAACTGGCGGCCCCCTTCCGGGAGTGTGAATTTGACGTTATTTTCGGCCAGGGCATCTCCCGAGAGGGGGAAATCCTGGATCTGGCCTCGGACTTGAATTTAGTGCAAAAAAGCGGCTCCTGGTACAGCTACGGCTCGGAACGTCTGGCCCAGGGCCGGGAAAACGCCAAGACCTATTTGCGGGACCATCCGGAACTGTTAGCCGAACTGGAAAATCAGCTTAGAGCCAAATACGGCATCACCAAAAAAACAGCCGTTGAGTCTGTTGCAGCCACAGGAGAAGAATCATGACCGGGCGTGAAATCAGAGAAGCCTTTTTAGCCTATTTTGAAAGCAGAGCTCATACCCGGGTGGCCAGCTCGTCGCTGGTGCCGGCCCAGGATCCCTCGTTGTTATTCACCAATGCGGGTATGGTCCAATTCAAGCGGGCCTTCCTGGGGGAGGATATCCGGCCCTACACCCGGGCCGCCACCGCCCAGAAATGCGTCCGGGCCGGGGGCAAACACAATGACCTGGAGAACGTGGGCAAGACCGCCCGGCACCACACCTTTTTTGAAATGCTGGGCAACTTTTCCTTCGGCGATTATTTCAAGACCGGAGCCATTGAAATGGCCTGGGAGCTTTTAACCGAGCACTATAAGCTTCCCCCGGAACGCCTGTGGGCCACGGTTTACTATGACGACACCGAGGCCGCGGATATGTGGCACGACCTCATTCATATTCCCCGGGACCGCATCGTGGGCTTGGGCGAGAAAGACAATTTCTGGGCCATGGGGGACACCGGCCCCTGCGGCCCCTGTTCCGAGATCATCATCGATCAGGGAGAAGAACGGGCCTGCGGGCCGGACTGCGGCATCGGCCGCTGCGACTGCGACCGTTACCTGGAAATCTGGAACCTGGTTTTCATGCAGTTCAACCGGGATGAGCAGGGCACTCTCCATCCCCTCCCCAAGCCCAGCATCGACACCGGCATGGGCCTGGAGCGCCTGACCGCGGTCATCCAGGGTGTGCCCACGAACTTTGACACCGATCTCATCCGGCCCATTATCGCCCGTACCGAGGACCTGGCCGGAACCGCTTATGGCCGGGACCGGACCCTGGACGTGGCCTTCAAGGTCATCGCCGACCATTCCCGGGCCATTACCTTTCTCATCGCCGACGGCGTCCTGCCCAGCAACGAGGGGCGGGGCTACGTCCTGCGCCGCATCCTGCGCCGGGCGGTGCGCTTCGGCCGCCTCCTAGGGTTCAAACAGCCCTTCCTGGCCCCGGTGGGCCACAAGGTCATCGAGGTCATGGGGGAGGATTATCCCGAACTGGCGAGCGCCAAGTCTTTCATCGACCAGGTGGTGCAGAACGAGGAGGAGCGCTTTGCCGAAACCCTGGACCACGGCCTGAAAATTCTCACCGACAACCTGGAGGAACTCAAGGCCAGAGGAGAACGCACCCTGGCCGGCGAGGTCGCCTTTAAGCTCTATGACACCTATGGTTTCCCCCTGGATCTCATCACCGATGTGCTCCTGGAACAGCACCTGGAACTGGACCTGGAGGGTTTCAACGAACACATGACCCGGCAGCGGGAAAGCTCCCGCCAGGCTTGGAAGGGCGGGCTGCTTGGGGAACTGCCCCCGGCCTACCAGTCCCTTAATGAACTGCCGGCCACCGGGTTCGTGGGCTATGACCAGCTTGAGACTGATTCCCAGGTGTTGGGGATCATCCGGGGAGAGGCCGCGGTGAGCCAGGCCGGGGCCGGGGACGAAGTGGAGCTGGTGGTGGAAGCCACCCCTTTCTATGCCGAATCCGGCGGCCAGGTGGCCGATGCCGGCACCATCACAGGCCCTGGGGGGCTCATCGAAGTGGAGGATGTCCAGCGCCTGCCCAACGAGGTGATTATTCACAAGGGCAAGGTAAAGCAAGGTGAGATCAAAGTGGGCCAGACGGTGCGGCTGACCATTGACGCCCACCGCCGGCGCCAGATCGCCTCGCACCACACGGCCACCCACCTGCTCCACGCGGCGCTTCGGAAACACCTGGGGGAACACGTCAAACAGGCCGGCTCCCTGGTCGCCCCAGACCGATTCCGCTTTGATTACAGCCACTTTTCCGCCATCAGCGACGAGGTCCTGGCCCAGCTCGAGGTTGACCTGATCCAGGACATCCAGCAGAACCTGCCGGTGCAGGTCAGCCATGTGCCCATGGCCGAGGCCCTGGCCTCCGGCGCCATGGCCCTGTTTGATGAAAAATACGGCGAGAAAGTGCGCACCGTGGCGGTCCCAGGCGTCAGCCTGGAGTTGTGTGGCGGTTGCCACGTGACTCAGACCGGCGATATCGGTTTGTGCAAGATCATCTCCGAGGCCAGCGTGGCCGCCGGCATCCGGCGCATCGAGGCCGTCTGCGGCGCCGCAGCCCTGGGCCATGTCCAGGCCGAGAGCCGGGAGCTGGAAGCCGTGGCCCAACGGCTCAAGGCCACCAAGGGGGAAGTCCTGGGCAAACTGGAGAAGTTGCTGCAGCGCCAGCGGGAGCTGGAAAAACAGGTGGAAGCCCTGCAGGGGCAGTTGGCTTCGGCAAGGTCCGGGGACATTCTGGACCAGGTGAAAAACGTGGACGGCATCAAGGTGCTGGCCCTGGAGGTGGACGTGGCCGACCCCAAGGGCCTGCGGGATTTCGCCGACAAACTCAAGGACCGGCTCCAGAGCGGCGTCATTGTTTTGGGGAGCGGCAAAGGCGACAAGGCCATGCTCATCACGGTGGTTACCAAGGACCTCACCCATCGCCTGAATGCCGGGAAGATCGTCGGCGAACTGGCGGCCCAATTGGGGGGCAAAGGCGGCGGCCGCGCCGATATGGCCCAGGCCGGGGGCCCGGAAAAGGACAAGTTGCCCGAAGTCTTGAGCCAGGTTTACGATCTCGTCGGCCGGCTGACCAAGTAGAGAAACCTTATATTAGCCCAGAAAAAACCCAGGGGGCAGGATTATTGCTGCCCCCTGTTTTTTTTGCAAAATAAGACCTTCCTCATTGAGCGGGAACCCCGGCGTTTAGGTGTTGCCCCTAAAAATCGACGTATTCCCCCCGGGCCATGTCCCGGAGGTGGCAGGTGACGTTCAGGGCCATGATGTTCCAGGTCCTGCCGTCCCAGACAAAGCGGTTGAGCGCCGTGGTGTCCTGGCCGAGGCGCCAGAAGTGGGAATCGTCCAAGCCGATGAGGGTGGCAATGAGCACCTTGTTGACGGCCCGATGGGCGGAGAGCAGGATCGTCTGCCCCGGGTGCCGGGCGGTGACTTCCTGCACCGCGTCGAAGGCCCGGGCCCGCACTTCGGCCAGGGTCTCGCCGCCGGGAAAACGCACCATATGCGGGGTGGCTTCCCACTGACGATAAAGATCGGCGTATTTGACCTTAACTTCCGTCAGGGGCAGGCCTTCCCAGTCGCCGTAGCACAGGTCGCTGAGGCCGGGCAGGTCCACCACCGTTATCCCATGATGCTGGGCAATGGCCTGGGCGGTATCCCGGGAGCGGGACAGGGGTGAGGTATAGGCGTAGTCGATTTTTTCGTTTTTGAGCCACTCCCCGGCCAGGCGGGCTTCCTCCCGGCCCTGGTCGTTTAAGGGGATATCCTTGGAGCCGCGAAAAATCTTATCTTTGTTCCATGGCGTCTGGCCATGGCGCACCAAGATGATCTGAGTCATAGGCCTCTCCTCTGCTAATATTCACCGCATGACCATGACAAGGGGCCGGATTAACGGCCCCCAGTAAACCAACCGTTGGGATACTTTGCGACATCAGCAGACAATCTCCCAATTCCCTTCAATGTAAAGTAAACTGAATTTTTTCTTTCAAAGAAAGTAAAGCTCCCTCGGCCTGTAGGATTTCTGCCAGCCTCTGGTCCAGTTCTCCTAAACGGGCCGTGGCGTTCTGATCGCTTACTTGTTTCTGAGCCAGGGCCCGATCCAGGGCCTGGCGGATACTGGCGGTGGTGTCATCGATTTTGGCCAGCCAGGTCTGCCGGAAGTCCCGGCCCAGGTCGTTGAGGCGGGTTTGAAAATCATAGCGCAGGCGGCCGCAATGTTTGTCCACCAGTTCGTCAACATTTTCCAGGAGTTTTTTCAGGAGCAGGCCTCTGGTCAGGGCCCGGGGGAGCAAAGAGGTGACGGTCATCTGGATGATTTCCAGGCCAACGGGGTCTTCCTTAAATTTAAACCAGAATTGACTTTTCTCGGTGAGGGCGGTCTCGGCGCTGAACCCCCGGAGGGAAAAATCAAAAATCCGGGCGGTGAGTTGGGTCAGGCGTGCCAGGATCTCATTGATGCGGTCGGCAAATTCCTGATGAATATCTCCCAGTCTCTGGGCTATCCGATCGATTTCATCCCGGCGCCAAAGAGTAAAAACATTACGCAGCGCGCCAAAGAGAAAGACCTCCATTTCCTGGCGCAGGTCCCCTGAACCCCTCACTTTTTGCTGGAAGGCATCCTGGACTTCCTGGTGTAGCCGGGACAGGGTTTCTTTTTTAAAAGCCTCCAGATCGGCGTTGATATCCTCGAAAATCCCTTTCATCCGCCCATCCAGCAGGAGTAAGGACATCTCCCGCTCTTTTTCCAGGCCTTGAAGTTCGAAATTGAACCGCCCTATCTTTTCTTCCAAATCCTTGCGGGACATGGCGCTGGCATGCCGCTCCACTTTCAGGGCCAGGGTGGAATCAGTGATAGTCTTCAGGGCTCCATTGATACAGGAGACAAGCAGCACCCGGCCCTTTTCCTGGTAAAGAAAAGTGCGCAAATGCTCTTCAAATTGGGGCAGGAGGCTCGCGGCTAACACATCCGGTTGATTCTGTTGTTTGCCCTCCAGCGCCAGTTTGGCGGTTAGGGGGAAAATGGGGAGTTTATCGGTGACTAAGTTTGCTTGTAACACCTGCCGGGTAAAATCAAGGGCCTCCTGCCGCTCGGCTTCCTCCACGTAGTCGATTTTATTGAGCACAAAAAAAAGTTTATGGACATACTCCCGGATGTCTTTTAGAAATTCTTCTTCCGCAGCCGAAAGCGGCGGGTCCACTGTGATCACGAAAATAGCCGCATCCACCTGGGGCAGATAGTTATAAGCCACCTCGGTGTTATGACTGTAAATCGATCCTACTCCCGGCGTATCGATAATCCGGACGCCGTCTTTGAGATATTCCGAAGGGTAGGCGATATCGACTTCCTGAACTCCTTTGATGTTTTGGGGATTGCCCCTTTCCGTGATGTAGGCGGCCAGTTCGCTGCTGGGTATCTGTTGCCGCTGGCCATTGTGGAAGAGGACCTCGATGCGCACCTCCTCCCCATAGCCGATAATGGTGACCACCGAAGTTAAAGGGATCACCGCAGTGGGGAGCAGGGGTTCGCCCAGCAGGGCATTGATCAAGGTGCTCTTACCCCTTTTAAAGGCTCCCAGCATGACCAGGTTAAAGCGGTTCTGCCGCAACTTATCCAGCAGCAGGGAAATATTGGTCCGGCTGATTTCCGGGTAGGCAGCCAAACTCTCCAGTTGCCGCTCCAAGTCTTGCTGAAACTGCTTAAAAGCGCTCATCTATTAGACCTCTTGGCAAAAAAAAACTCCTGCCCTCATATGGCAGAAGTCATCATCCCGGCAGTGGCCCGACCGGGCGGTTAAGGTGGACCTCATCACCTGATATCAAAATGTTACCTTTTTCCAATCAGGAAGTCAATGGAAAAGCAAAGGATATGATGAGATAAGTCTAAAAAAAGGCGCTCTGAGATCCGGGCCGGGCTCCGCCGCCCAGCTCCTCCTAATAAATGTAATATCTATTACATTTTTATATTGACAAACTACTTATATAAATTGTATCAATAATTATATTATAGATCAATGATCTATTACCAACCCAAACCATCGGAGGGAAAATGACTGGCATGTATTTAGACATCGGCATTTTGATTATCGGAGTCCTGTTCCTGATCTTTGCCGCCAAATATCTGGTGGAAGGCCTCATCGGCATCGCCGCCCGACTGGCTGTGCCGCCCTTTATTCTGGCCATGGTGATTATCAGCATTGACCTGGAGGAGTTCGCCCCGGCGGTAATCGGCTCTTATCAGCACTTAACCGCCCTGGCTTTTGGCAGCATCCTGGGGACCGTGGTTTTTCTGATCCTGTTGGCCCTGGGTTCGGCTGCTGCCCTGTTTCCCATCCGCCATCCCGATTTCCCCATTAAGTATATCTGGCTGTTAGGGGGAGTGATACTGCTGGTGTTCCTGTTATCCTGGGATGGGGAGATCAGCCGTCCTGATGGCCTGATTGTTTTGGGGGCTTACGCGGCATTCATGGCCTATCTGATCACCGATCTGAGGCGAACTCGGGCCGCCAAGGAAGAGATAGAGGAGGCCGAGGAGGAGGTGGCGGAAATCCTCAAGAAGCCGAAATGGTTTTTTCCCCTCATGTTTGTGGGGGGGCTCATCGGGCTGGTGATCGGTGCCCTCCTGGTGATTCATGGCGTGAAGGCTGTTCTGGTAATGACGGGTATCGATGAAACAATCCTCGGTCTGACCCTGCTGGCCATTGCCGCCAATTCGGTGGAACTGGTGGAAGCCATCATTCCAGCCCAAAAGGGTCATCCCGAGGTGGTGATCGGTAATGTGGCCGGCAGTTCATTCTTCCAGATGCTCTTTACCCTGGGGATTTGCGCCCTGATCCGGCCCCTGACCGTGGAAACCGTGGCTTTGGAATATTTTTTCCCGGCAGTTGGCCTAAGTTGGTTGATTTTCTTGCTCATTGTCTGGTGGGGCCGGACGCCCCGCTGGCTCGGCGTCGGCCTTATGAGCCTTTACGTCCTGTTCGTAGCCGGAGTAATTATGCTGGGTCTGAGGATATAATTCTGCCAGGAATCGTCTGGCCTGATCAACCCTTCGGCATTGCCAAGATAATAATTCTAGTTAAAAATAAGGAGAAATATTAATGAAGGTAATGTCTTACAATACCCTCTTTGCAGGATTTGACGGCGGTGATAACAGGAGGTTTGCCGCCCAACTTGAATTAATAACTGGTATAAATCCTGATATTTTATTGCTGCAGGAAGCCAAAAACTTCACAGCAAATGGGGCCAGCCTGCTTTTCGAGATGGAAAAATGTATTAAAATGCGGGGTTTTATCGCTCCGGCGCCGCATACCGGACAAAACACCGGCATTTTTATCAAGGGAGACATTGAACCGATAACGGCAGAAATCGACTCTACCCATTTTCACCATGCGATCATGATCCTTAAAGTTAACGTGCCTGGGTTTGTTAAACACGTAACCCTGATCAGCGCCCATCTCTGCCCCTTTGGACCTCATATCCGTTTAAGAGAAGTATCCTATTTAATTAATCACGCCGCGGCAAATGAGTTAAACTTATTGGCCGGCGACTTTAACTCGGTGTCACCGTATGATCCGGAACCGCAGGTAGGCGAACTGTTGGCGCATTTTCGAGCCCGGTATGTCAAGCCTGAAGGTAGTATT